>JANLTS010000679.1:0-22957 GCA_031363045.1 Hyphomicrobiales bacterium | reverse complement strand
CCTCGACTTTGTGATGAAGGCCGTTGAACAGGCTGGTTATAAGCCGGGCAGGGACATTTATCTGGCACTCGATTGCGCCGCCACCGAGTTCTTCAAGAACGGCGTTTATGATTATCAGGGCGAGGGCAAGAAGCGCTCAATCGCCGAGCAGGCTGCTTATCTGGCCAAGCTGGCCAAGGATTATCCGATCTTCTCGATCGAGGACGGCATGTCGGAAGATGATTGGGATGGCTGGAAGCAGGTGACGGACCTGATCGGCAAGTCGCACCAATTGGTCGGCGATGATTTGTTCGTCACCAACACCAAGCGCTTGCGGAAGGGTATCAGCGAAGGCATCGCCAATTCGATTCTGGTGAAAGTGAACCAGATCGGTACGCTGTCCGAAACGCTGGAAGCCGTCGAAATGGCCCACAAGGCCGGTTATTCCGCCGTCATGTCGCATCGCTCCGGCGAATCCGAGGATTCGACCATCGCCGATCTTGCTGTTGCCACAAACTGCGGTCAGATCAAGACCGGCTCGCTGGCAAGATCGGACCGGCTGGCCAAGTATAATCAGCTGCTCCGCATCGAAGAAGAACTGGGAACCCAGGCGACCTATGCAGGACGTTCAATCCTCAAAGCCTAATGCGGTGAAGCTCACCAATTTCCACATCCTGGTCTCGTCCATGGCGGCGATCGCTGGCGTCGCGATCGCCTCATACCAGGCATTCGCACCGCCATCCGCCAGCCAACAGCCAGTGAACGTCGTGGTATCGCTTGATGCCCAGAAAGCCGATGCGCTGACGCCCAACATGATCGTGCCGAAGTCCGATGCCATTCCGGCACTCGCCACCGAAGTGGAAAACCTCGCACAGGATGCGAGCTTTACAGCAGCCCTGAAAGACGGCAGCGAGAACCGCTACAGCTTCGCTACGCTGTTCGACGGCCACGACGACACCTTTATCGCCATCACCCAGCCGGACCAGGAGCTGAACATCCTGGTCACCTTCAAGGGCAATGCCTCGCGCGATGTGACGGCCATCGAATACACCCCACCCGCTGGTGTTGATCCCACGCACATGGTGACGACGGTCGATGTCATGGTGCTGCCCGAGGGCCAGCTGGAAGCTTCGGGCCGCCCGGTGATGAGTTTCTCCCTGCCGCAATCGGCCGAAAGCCACACCTACGCCATTCCCGGCCGCGCCGAAGGCAAGGGCCTGTGGCTTCGCGTCTCCGGCAACGCTATGGCCGACAAGAGCTTCGTCGGCGATTTCCGCATCCTGAACGAAGGCCTCGCACCCTAAGGCTGTTTCGCTGACCTCACAGCGAAAATCCCGGCCGCGATGATAATGGCGGTGCCAATGAACGTCGTCAGTTTCGGCACTTCGGCAAAGAACAAATAGCCCCACAGCGGCACCCACACCATGCCGGTGTATTCAAACACCGTCACCAGATTGGCTTTCGCCATGCGATAGGCATGGGTGAGCAGCGACATCGCCACAGCCGCGATGATGCCGCACAGGCCCATCAACGCCAGATCGCGTAAACCCGGCATGGCCCAGGGCCGCACCAGAAAATCAAGGATCGGATGACCCAGCGCCACGATGCCAGACGCGCTGAACCCGGCGGCGATCAAGGCTGCGGCGATCATGTAGACGGCGTTGACATAGAAGGCCATCACGGTTGAGGGCTCATCCGCCCCATACTTCCGCGCCAGCACCATTGAGAAGCCATAGCTCGCGGCACTGAACAGGCTGAGCAGCGCCGCCGGCTCGAACAGGCCGGAGCCGGGTTGCAGGATAATCAACACGCCGATGAATCCGGCGATCACCGCCAGCCACGCCTTGGGGCTGACCTTTTCATGCAGGAACACGCTGGCCAGAATGGTGACGAAGATTGGTGAAATGAAAAACAGCGCAATCGCCTCGGCAAGCGGCAAGGCCGGAAACGCCATGTAATAAGTGGTATAGGCGGTGAGCAGGATCACGCCGCGCAGCACCAGCAGTTTCCAATTCGGGCTGAGAAGGCGCTTCAGCCCGCATTCGAAATGCACCATGACCAGCAGGATCGGTAATCCGACGATCGACCGGATGACGATGGCCAGCGTCACCGCGTGATCGCCGCTCAAGCCCTTGAGGATCGCATCCTGGATCGAGAACACGAACACGCCAAGTGCCAGCGAGCCGATGCCGATGAGGTTGCGGGTTTTGGCGTGGGTTGCGGCCGTCATCGCCGCAGCATGCGTGGAGAATAGCTGATCCGCCATCCATGCCGCGGCATGTTTGGTCTGTCAGCGGCGAATGCCTACTCCGCCGCCGCCATCAGCTTCGGCAGTCCTGCGACAACACCAGCCTGCAGCACCGCCGGATCATGCGCCTTGCGCGCAAGTACCTCGGCAACCATGGGCAGGAAGAAGTCGAGCTTCTCACTTCTGTAATCGGGGTCGAAGGAGGATTGGTCCCAGCGCTCACAGAAATCGACGCAGGATTGATAATAGATTGAGTCTTGGTATTTCTCGCGCTCATGCTGGTTCCAGCCATAGTGATGGGCATAATAATACATCTGGAACGCGCCATGGTGTTCCACCGTCCACACCACTTCTTCACGCATGAAGGGCCGCAGGATTTCGGCGGCGAAACGGTCGTGGTTCTGCGGCGCCAGCCCGTCACCGATGTCATGCAGCAAGGCGCCGACCACCCAGTCGATGTCAGCGCCTTCGCGATAGGCCCGCGTGGCAGCCTGCAAGCCATGCTCGAGGCGGCTTACCTTGTAGCCCGGAATCGTTTCCTCTTCCTGCAGCTTCAACTCGCGGATAATGCGGTTGGCCGTAGCCTTGAGGTGGTCTTCTTCCAGTGGCCTGAGGAACAGATATTCCTCCTTGGTGCCATCCTTCATCGCGGTGAAATCAACGGTCTTCATTGCCTTTGCGCTCCCCGTAAAAAATGTAGAGTCCAGAACCGATGATAAGCGCTGCGCCCGCCCACGTCCACAGGTCCGGAAAGTCGCCCCAGATGGCGAAGCCGAATAGCGCAGCCCAGATCAGCGAGGAATAGGAGAACGGCGCCACAACCGAGGCCGGCGCCATGCGCACCGCGCGGATCAGGCAGAGATGGCCGATGCCGCCCGCCACTCCGCTCAAGACCAGCAGAAACCAGGCTTCGGCCGTAGGCCAGGTCCAGAACCACGGCACGATGGCCGACGTGACGATGGCCCCGGCAACGGCGGTATAGAGCAGCGAGGTCATCGGATCGTCGCCCCGCACCTTGCGGGTGATGATCTGGTAGTTGGCATTGCACAGTGCCGCCGCCAACAGGAACAGCACGCCGCTGGCGGTGCCGCCCAGTCCCTCGCTCCACGGCCGCACCACGATCATTGCTCCCGCAAAGCCAAACGCAATGCCAATCCAGCGTTTCACGCCAACCTTTTCGCCCAGCATGGGAATCGACAGCAAGGTGATGAGGATGGGGCTCAGGAACATGATGGTCGTGCCGGTGGCCAGCGGCGTTGTGCGGATGCCGGCATTGAACAATCCGGTCGTCGACATCAGGATGACCGAACGCAGCAGTTGCAGCTTTGGATGACGGCTGACGGCGAGTGCTCCAAGCCGCGGTGCACAGACGATGAAGGCGATCACCGTGGCAAAGAAGAAGCGCCCCCAGGTGACTTGCACCAGCGAATAGTTCTCCATCAAGTGCTTCATGATGGCATCGAGTGCGATGAAGCAAAACATCGTCCCCAGCATCCACAGGATGCCGGCCGTACGATTCTCTTTCACCTGCGGAGACATGCCCAAGCTATAGGCGGCGGCACATTCCCAGCCAATGGCTGCCGGTGCTGGCTTCGGTCTGCAAATGCCGCATGCCTCTTCTCAAGCAGGGAAGGGAATGCCCGCCTTCGCGCCCGCAGCTTGCAAGTCGGTGTAGAGTCCGGCAGGCAGCGGAATGCCATCAACCTCGCGCTGGCGTCGCTTCACCCATTCCGGCCCTCCCGCCGCATAGGTTCCAGGCTGCGCCTTGAAGCCATCGAAATAGTCCTGCAGCCTTCCGCCAAAAGCGTCGAGCGTCATCAACAGTGCTGGGTCAATGGCCATGACGAAATGCCCCATTCGGGAGTCAGCCAGCGCAAGGCCATCCTGCTCGCGCGACAGCCGCATGCCGGTGAGCACTCCGCCCAGCACTTCCGCCACACCCGCCAGAGCAGCACCCTTGTAGCCGAACTCCGCACCGCCTACGGGCGCCAGGGCCATCGCCAGATGCGGATCGGTGACGAACTGGCCTTGACTGTCGACGGCTACGTTTTGTGGTAATTCAAGGCCTTCAGTCCGAGACCGTAGAACCTTGTTCCATGGAATTGCACTTGTCGCCATATCGAGCAGAAACGGTTCGCCGCCGGGGTTTGGGGCCGACACCGAATAGGGGCTGGTGCCGTGGATAGACTGGGTACCGCCATGCGGTATCACGAGCGCCAAGGAATTGGCCGTCACCATGCCGATGAAACCCGCATTCGCCGCCGCCAGTGTATAGGCACCCGCCGCGCCGAAATGCGTTGAGTTGATGACACAGGCCATGCCAATGCCGCAGTCGCGCGCCAGGGCGCAAGCCTCGTCCATGGCGCGGTACATGGCAACGTGGCCCATGCCGCCATCGGCATCCACCAGTGCCGCCGCCCGCCGCTTCAACTCCACCTTGATGCTGGGATTGCCTTTGGCCAATCCGCTTCGGAGGCAATCGGCATACCACGGCAGCAGCCGGATGCCGTGGCTTTCAACACCATGCAGCGAGGCATGCAGCATGGCCCAGGTGGCGGCCTCGGCGGAAGGCGCATCAGCGCCCGCACTGAGCAGAACGCTGCGGGAAAACGCCGCCAGTGCTTCGGCGGCAATGGACTTTTGCATCAGGCGATCTTGCCACCAAGCTCGTCGGCGATGTGAACACGGATGATTTCCTCGAAGCTGGTTTCGGAGACAAAGCCCAGATCGCGCCCGCGCTTGGCGTCGAAGTTTTGCGGCCAGCCAGAGACGATCTTCATGATCGTCTCGTTGGGCTCGCGCTTGATGCGTGCCACGACCTTGTCGCCCGCCACCTTGCGCAACGCCGCGATCTGTTCGCCGACGGTGCAAGAGACGCCCGGCAAGGTCACCACCCGGCGATTGCCAAGCCGCGCTGTGTCCATCGTCGCGGCGTGGATCAGGAAACCAGTGGCCGAACGCGGGCTTGCATGCCAGTGGCGCACATCCTCGCCAACCGGCAGTACGGCTTCGACGCCAGCCAACGGCTCGCGGATGATGTTGGAAAAAAAGCCAGACGCCGCGAGGTTGGGTTTGCCGGGGCGAACGCAAATGGTGGGAAAGCGCAAGCCGACGCCATCGAAGAAACCGCGCCGCGAGTAATCCGAAATCAGCAGCTCACAGATCGCCTTCTGGGTGCCATAGCTGGTCAAGGGCGTCGTGAAGAATTCATCGCCGATGGCATCCGGGAAAGGCGAGCCGAACACTGCGATCGACGACGTGAAGACGACTTTCGGCTTGTAGCCCTGGCCCACCTTGCGGATGGCTTCGAACAAGAAGCGCGTGCCATCGAGATTGATGCGGTAGCCCTTCTCGAAATCGGCTTCCGCCTCGCCCGAGACGATGGCCGCCAGATGAAAGATTACGTCGGGTTTCAGCGCCGCCAGCTTTTCCGCCTCACCGGGAGTGGACAGGTCGCCGATGAGGGTTTCGATGGGGAAGCTTGAAGCCGGTGGTGGTGGCGACAGGACCACGTCATGTCGGATGATCCTGGAGATCGTCGCCTCCCCAAGTTTGCCCTCTATCGCAAGCCGGTTGATGAGCTTGACGCCCACCATGCCGCCGCCGCCGATGACTAGAATCGTCATGTTGTCCTCCCGGGAATAATGCTTGGAGGATACCTAGGCGCAATTCCCCCTCGGTAACAAGAGTTCAGGATGCGGAATGCCATGCAAACGCTGACGAGCGGAATTCACCGGGACGCGGTGTTTCGTTTGAATTCATGTATTTGCACAATTTAAGGATCTGAATTGGAGATCGGCACGGGCCCCCGGAGACCGGCTTCACTGAAAAGCTCACCCTAGCGATGAAATCCAGATTTGACGATTACGTAAAGGTAATTTCTACTTTAGACGCCCCCTGTAAATTGCCGCTTGAAAACAAATGCCGGTCTACTTGCCGATCAACCGCCTGGGCAGCAGTTGTCCGATAATCAAGGAGTGCGCTGCAGCACGTTTCATAACTTGACATATGACAGTCGCTTAGTTGATATCGCACGATTTATTGTTCAAAGCCGAATATTATGATGGGCAATTTGATTCAAGTGGAAAATACATTGAATTAAAGCAAAATTCATGGTTGAAGTTATGGCTGAGTTGATCGCAGTCGCTGTATTCAGAGCGATGTGTTCAATCGACGATGTTGGCCTTGTTTGTTTTTTGTGCAGTCAATGATCGTGCACGCGTCTGAGGGGACACGTGGAGCCGGTTTTATGTCTCGTATGTTATGTGTTCGAGGTGAAAAGCTGTGAATCCCGTTGCCATCCTCCCGCTCGAGCTGCAAGAGGCGCTTGGGCAGACTGATCTGTTAGGCAGTGCCAATGATCAGGCCATGTTCCCACCGCTTCAACGTCAACCGATCGGTCCTTCAAACTTAGTTGAACAGCAGAGCAGCGTAGGAGGAACGACTGCGGCGCAGATTGTTCTTGAGACAGCAGATCGGTTGGTTAGGTCGATGGGTTGTTCCATTAGTCTGCATAATATGGACCTCAACTATATCAGATGCCTCGCAACGATCGGGATCGACACGCGAGCGGCGATGAATATTGCGCGGCCCTTTGTTGCATGGAACAAAAAGCGGAGTATCCATGCCAAAACTCCGGATTCCGACATTGTTCGCGGCAAAGTCTCGCCTTCCAGCGTGCCCAACGAAGTCGGCGCAGCGAGACTTCCGGCAGGCCAGTTGATGTATGCAGTGCTGCGCGGCGACCAGGACACTTGCTGGATATTGAGCTTCATCAGAACCGGAACCGTGGAACCATTTGGAGACCACGAAGTTGCGTTGCTCAGGAACATTCTGCCAATGTTCGAGTGGCTGCTCTCCCACGAGATAAACTCGAGTGCCGCTGAAGCAGCTGCTCCCAGCTGGCAAATTCTCAATGAATTAAATTTGGGTGTTCTGATGGTTGGCGGCGACGGTCAAGTTGCCGCATCCAATAGTATAGCGAAGACGATGTTGAAGTCGTGTCAGAGTTTGATGCTCACAAACGGCCGCCTCAGCGCAAAGCGCGCGGCAGACAATGCCCGCTTTCAAAAAGCCCTGCGAGAGACCGGCGGAATGGATCGCTCTACCGGTCGTGCTATTGTGATTGAGTCTGAGGAAGGCAATGGCACCTTGCTGATTCGTTTCATAAGACTTGGTGAATCGGTTAGATTACGCGGCATGCGAAATCCTTGCATTGCGATCTTCATGTCTGACACTTCGTCGCATAAGGCGCCAAATCCGGTTCCGCTGCAACAAATGTACTGTTTGACACCACTTGAGGCTGATATTGTCAGCCTGATTTGCGCCGGAATGTGCCCCAAGGAAGCCGCAACCAAGCTTGGCATAGCAACCAATACTGTCCGTAGCTATCTCAAGTCCATTTTCCGCAAGATGGGTGTCCATCGCCAAGCCGACTTGATCCGAATCCTGGCTATTGGCCTTTAAACAGAGCACTTGAAATCAACCGGTTTGCGATCTTGCGTGCTGTTCATTCCTGTCTGCAACACCAGATCAAGTCAGGAAAATGAGAAGGGGGCCTCTCGCGTGGCCCCCTTCTTAAGGTTTGTCTCTTGTCAAGTTGCCGGAGAAAGCTTCCAGGCATCAGTGACGTTGATCAGGCGAGGAGTTCGCCATCGTAAACATACGAGTCGGACGGCAAGTCGATAAGCACGCCGGAGTCGACCCGGACGAGAGATCTCACCGAAGTCCCGAAGGTGCTGTCCAAATCGAAGACCCGGCCGATATTCTGCACGCTGTCGATGTAGATTGTACCAATCGTGTAGTCGTCGCCACCGCCGGCCTCGCCATCCCCGCCGAAGCTGATCAGTTCGAGGAAGGCGCTGGTGGACTCGCCGGTCTCGGACGAGATTACCAGATCGAGATTGTGCAGCTCAGTCAGGTCAATCTGATCGCGCTGACGCGTGGTGGTGAAGTCACTGATATAATCGTCACCATCGCAGCCGCAATCGTCGCAGAACACGAAGTGGTCCTTGCCTGCGTTGCCCGTCAGTTCGTCGTCGCCCTGTCCGCCGGCAATCCAGTCGTTGCCGTTGCCGCCGTACATGACGTCGCTTCCGTCACCGCCGTTCATCACGTCGCTGCCGGCATCGCCTTTCATCACGTCGTCGCCCGAGCCGCCGGTCATGTTATCGATGCCGTCGCCACCGCGCATGTTGTCGTTGCCGGAGCCACCGTCCATGCCGTCGTCGCCCAGGCCGCCCAGCATGACGTCATCGCCACCCTGACCGAACATGCGGTCATTTCCGGCGCCACCGTCCATCAGGTCCGCACCGTCCCACACCGTCTCAGGTGCATGGTAATGGCCGTTATCGTCAATGTAGCCGCAGTTGTCGTCAGTATCTCCAAACAGGTTGTCGTTGCCGTCATTACCGTTCACGGTGTCACTGCCGTAGCCGCCGGCTACACTGTCATCACCGGCATTGCCATTCACCGTGTCGTTGCCAGAGCCGCCGTCAACGAAATCATTGCCGTCGTCACCGTTCGCGGTGTCGTTGCCGTCGCCGCCGTTAACCTGGTCATCGCCACCGAGGCCATTCAGCAGATCGTTGCCACCGTCGCCATTCAACTCATCGGCGTTAGCGGCACCGGTAATTGTGTCATCGCCTGAGCCGCCAGAAATATGGAAGTAGACGTTGTCAGTGAAGTAGGTCCCGTATTGCGCAGACGCAATGATCCCCAAGTCGATAAGCTGTTGGTTTCCGCTGATGACGTCGTTTCCGTCCGTGCCGGTGGCAGTCGCTACCCAATAGTCGCTCCCGCCCATTGACTGATGCCATTTTTGGAAGCCAAATATGCCGATACTGACGACATCGTCACAATAATCGGTGTAATCATAATACCCTAGCGGAAGGCAGTCCTGCTCTATGCAATAGGGCTTGATGTTCAATTCGCAAACTTCTTCAGCGGATCCTACGTAACAGTATGTTGAATAGTCGGACATAACCGTCTCCTTGATGCTCGTTTTTCTATCGCCGCCTCACACCCTATTCATACTTCATTAATATATTTGTGCTCCCCCCAGTTGGGGGTAGACGCGTGATGGCAAACTTGACTAGGACAAAATTTTCTGATGGTCCGGTAACTTACTATTGCCGGCGATCCTGGGATGGCGCGTCTTTTCCAAGTGCCCAGCCAATTCACAGCTGGATGGGCATGGGGAATGTGTATGTCGACTTCGGCCAGTAGCGGTTATGAGAGTAGCAGCAAGAAAGTTCCTGCTCACTCAATGGGATACGCAAGCCGCGATTGATAGACACGATTGCAAGATTTTTGGACAAGCATCACGCCAGATGACGCATGGCCCCCATCAGTCAATTCGCAACTCCGCATTGGCGAGTTGAAGTGTTTGGCCAATCATTCATAAATTGCGTTCATTGTCCGTTCTGGACACAAATCCCATGTCATGTGATGCGGATTACAGACTCCATCCGAGCTTTCCCGCGTAACTGCTGTCACTCGGCAATGCTGGCGTTGCCGATTGGAGTGCCGAAAGAAGACAATTGGCTGAAGTTGAACAGATTATTGACATTTTGTGTTATGAGAACGCTGCCACAAGGGACTCACATTTCGCACCATGGCTAATCCGAACGCAAATTCTGGACCTGATGAAATCAGTCAGGTCTATCAGGCGAGCCGCGCCACATTGATCGCCGCAGGCATTTTCAGCTGCCTGGTGAACATCCTGATGCTGACCGGGCCGCTGTTCATGCTGCAGGTTTACGATCGGGTTCTGACGTCTGGTAGTGTGCCGACATTGGTGGCCCTGATCATCATCGTCGCGGTGCTCTATGCCTATTATGGTTTCCTCGAGTTTCTCCGCGCCCGGCTGATGGTGCGGTTAGGCCGCCGGGTGGAGGAAACGCTGCGTGGCCGGGTCTTCGATGCCGTTACCAGTCATGCGCTTCGCCGCACCCCGGGTGTTGGCTCACAACCACTGAACGATTTGTCGACAATCCGGCAATATCTCTCCGGGCAGGGGCCGTTTGCCTTCTTCGACATGCCATGGATGCCGTTCTATCTTGGCATCATATTCCTCATGCACTGGATGCTGGGTGTCGCCTCGCTGGCCGCCGCCTTGACGATTTTCGCGCTGGCCGTGTGGTCGGAACGCGCCACCCGCGGTCCGCTTCAGGAAGCCACGAAATCGACGGTGAAAGCCGCCATTATGACTGATGAGGGCCGCCGCAATGCCGAAGCACTGTACTCGCTCGGCATGGCCGGCACGATGCGCCGCCGCTGGATGGACGTGCATCAGACGGCGCTCGACCACCAAACCATCGCCAATGACGCCGGTGGTTTGCTGGGTGCCACGTCGCGCGTGCTGCGCCTGTTCATTCAATCCGGCATTCTGGCACTCGGCGCCTATCTGGCCATTCTGGGCGAAATCAGCCCGGGTGCGATGATCGCCGCCTCTATCATCATGTCGCGGGCTCTGGCACCAGTCGAGCAGGCGGTCGCCAACTGGCAGCAGTTCCTGGGTTTCCGCAAAGCCCGCGAACGCCTGATTCAGGCTCTCAAGATCGTACCGCGCGACAAGACGATGATGAAACTGCCCGAACCGCAGGGCCGCCTCAACGTCGAAAACCTGACCGTTATGCTGCAAGGCGTCGAGAAGCCGCTGTTGCAGGGCCTGACTTTCAGTGTTGAGCCTGGCGAAGGCATCGGCGTCATCGGCCCCACTGGAGCAGGCAAGTCGACGCTGGCGCGCGCCCTTGTCGGCATCATTCCGCCGACGCGCGGGACTGTCCGGCTCGACGGCGCGTCCCTCGACCAGCGCGACGTCGACGAGCTTGGCGGCATGATCGGCTATTTGCCGCAAGACGTGCAGTTGTTCGATGGCACGGCGGCCCAGAACATTTCGCGCTTTGTGCCGGAGGCGGATTCCAACGCCATCGTGGCGGCAGCCAAACTCGCCAATGTTCACGACCTAATTATGCGGCTTCCGGATGGCTACAATACCCAACTTGGCGAAAATGGTGCGCGGCTGTCGACCGGGCAACGCCAACGCGTGGCTCTCGCCCGTGCTCTGTATGGCGAGCCCAAGCTGATGGTTCTCGATGAGCCCAATTCCGCCCTCGACGCGGAAGGTGAGGCGGCCCTTGATTTTGCCATCCGCCAGGCGATGGCGCGCGGTGCCGCCGTCGTCGTCATCGCCCATCGTCCGAGTGCGCTTGCCGCCATCCCGAAAATGATGGTGCTCTCCGACGGCAAGGCGGCGGCGCTCGGTCCGCGGGATGAGATCATGCGTAAGGTCATGGCGCGCCCGGCAGCGCAGCAAGGCAATGTCGAACGGCTGAATCCGCCTGCACAGAAAAACGAGGCCAATTGACCATGACCGGATTTTCGACTGACACGTCGCTCCGCCGCTTTCAGACCATTGGCTATATATCGGTTTTTGTTGTCGTCGGCATCCTCGGAACCTGGTCGCTGACAACGCATCTGAATGGTGCGGTGATTGCACCGGCGACGATCATCGCCGAGAGCAACTCAAAGCGAGTGCAGAGCAAGGACGGCGGCATTGTCCGCAAGATTATGGTGCGCGACGGTGACCGGGTCACCGAAGGCCAGGATTTGTTGATGCTCGACGACACCGAGACCAAGGCGGAACTTGGCATCGTTGAAGCCCTGCTGATCGAAGAGCTGGCTAAGAAGGCTCGCCTCGAGGCGGCCCGCGACGACCAGGCAAATGTGACCTTCCCCCCCGAGATCGAGAGCCGGCGAGCCGACCCTGCGGTTGCCAAGGTTTTGGTGGGTCAAGAGAAGCTTCATGGCGCCAGGCTTGCTGCGGTAAAGGGCAAGATCGAGCAATTGAACCAACAAATCGGCCAAGTTGGCGAGCAGGTCGAAGGCATCACCGCGCAGATCGCCTCCAAGGATCGTCAGATAGAGTTGATCAATGGCGAACTCGCCAGCTTGCGTGACCTTCTCAAAAAAGGCCTGATGCAGGCCAGCCGCGTCATGGCCATGGAACGCGAGCAAGCCAGGCTTGAGGGCGAACGCGGTGAACTGATCGGTTCGCGTGCCGCCGCCAACAGCAAGCGCGGTGAAATCAAGCTGCAGATCCTGCAGATTGGCGAAGAAGTACTTTCCCAGACTTTGCTTGATCTGCGCGAGGCCGATGGCCGCATCTCCGAACTGTCGCAGCGGCGGTTGGCCAGCAGCGCGCGCTTGGACCGCATGGTCATCAAGGCTCCGATTACGGGTGCGATCTTCCAGATGATGGTCCACACCGAAGGCGGAGTAATCTCGCCAGCCGAGCCGCTGATGATGATTGTGCCGGAAGGCGATGAGTTGGTGCTGCAGGCCCAGATATCCCCGCAAAGCATCGAACAAGTCCATGAGGGCCAAAAGGCTCATGTCCGTTTTCCCGCATTTTCGGCCCGGACAACGCCGGAATTGACCGCCGAAGTATTCAGCGTATCCGCCGATACTTCGCGCTTCAGTGCCGAATCACCACCTTTCTATGATGTGCGGCTGCGCATTCCGCGCGAGCAATTGGCTTTGCTCGGCAGCAATCAATTGAAACCCGGCATGCCGGCGGAAGCCTTCATCCAGACCACCGAGCGGACGCCATTTTCCTATCTGGTGAAGCCGCTGATGGATCAGATCGAACATGCCTGGCGCGAGCGTTAGCCGGTTAATGTGACCGTTCGCATGTGCCGCAGCGATGGCCACTTGCCAACGCCTGCGGACGCTGCGAAGGAATGGCCTCATTCACGCGGGGCATCGTCATGGCAAAACTCGAAAAGACAACTGATCATCGGCAAACCAAAGATCCCGCCGGCTACGTACCGTCAGCACGGGTGTTGAACAACGTCATCAAGCGAGAGACAAATGCGGCTGGCAAACCAACTGTCACAATGTCAGCCGATGCATTCCATAAATTGTTGGCCGCGGCACTCAACCCAGGCTTCAACGAGAAATCTTATCTCGATCAACATCCCGATGTGAAGCGGCGCGTCGAGGACAATGCCGTCCCCTCTGGCCTCTCACATTTCGTCACGCATGGCTTTTATGAGGGCCGCAGTGGCTTCGACATTGCGGTTGATGCCAAGTGGTATCTGGCGACCTACCCGGATGTGGCACGGGCCATCAAGGACAAGCAGGTTATTGATGCCAAGGATCACTTCATGCTGTTTGGTTATGCCGAAGGGCGAAATCCGGGTCCGGCATTCCAACGCATCGTCGCTGAATGGAACCAGTTGGCACGGGCAGAACAAGAGGCCACTTAGAACAAGGGCCCTGTCTTGAACAGAAACACACCTAGTCCGCCATGCGCCACCGGTGGTCCCGATGGCGCGAAGGGCAGGCCGGTTGCCTTGGCCAGTGAGGGTTCCGTGGTGATGAGCCCGACGCGCCAGCCGGCAAAACGCTTCATCAGTGTTTGGCCGATTGCGCCATAAAGTCCATAGAGGGCCTTCTTGTTGCCAATGCGCATGCCATAGGGCGGATTGACCATCACCAGACCAGCCGGTCCCTCTGGCGGTGCAACATCGCTGATTGATCGCTGCTGAAAATTTGTCCAATCCGCCACCCCGGCGCGTTCGGCATTGGAGCGGCTCATAATGATCGCTCCGGCATCGCGGTCACTGCCATGGTAACGAAAGGTGGGTGTTGCACTTGGCTCCGCGTTGCGCATGCGCTGCCACGCCGCCTGATCGAAACCCGCCAGGAGTTCAAAAGCAAAGGACCTTGCGCGGCCGGGATTAAGCCCTGCCGCAATCTCCGCAGCCTCAATGACAAAAGTACCAGATCCGCACATCGGATCGACAACGGTTTCGCTGCCGTCAAACCCGCATTGGCGCAAAAAAAGTGAAGCCAAGGTTTCCCGAAGCGGTGCCTTGCCGATGGCTTCCTTGTGGCCGCGCTTGTGAAGGGAATCACCAGACGTATCGACGCTGATTGTGCAGAGATCGTCCTCGATGCGCGCCTTGATGCAGAGCTCTGCGTCAACCGAAATGACAGCCCCCATTTCCTCGCGAAGTGCCGTTTCAATGCGCTGGGCCGCCGCTCCCGAATGATAAATTCGCGAGCCCTTGCAGGTAACTTCCACACGCAGCGGCACATCCGGGCGCAGGAACGCCTTCCACTCAAAGCCGCGCGCCCGCTTGTCGAGTTGCGCCAGATGCAGCGCCCGGAACGACCCGAGACGCGCCAGAACCCTTGTGGCCCCGCGCAGTTCGAGATTGGCCCGCCACACATCCGGCCAATTGCCCCGCACCGCCACGCCACCCGCAACCGCTTCAATCGCCTTGAACCGTAGGGACCGAACTTCTGCTAGCAAGGCAGCTTCGAGGCCGGGGGTTGCCACCAAAAAGATTTCGAACTCACTTGTGCTGATCATGCGTCCGCATACGCCGAAATGCCATGCGATGCACCGCTTCCGTGTTCAGAGCATACCTCAACAGCGGATAGCCACCGAGCAGTCTGCATCTTGGTAGGACACCAATGCCCGTCACCTCAAAGATGTGAAGCTTATCAATGCGAAATTCAAAGTTACTGGCGGAGGGGGAGGGATTCGAACCCCCGGAGGGTTTGACCCCTCAACGGTTTTCAAGACCGCCGCAATAGACCACTCTGCCACCCCTCCAGGTGCCGTGGAAGGGCTGCTTCCTAGCAGCCTTCGCGGTGCGGCTCAATATGGGCTTTGCTCAATCGGCGTAGGAGGGGTCCTCAGCGTCGAGGATGGCTTTCATCTCGGCGAAATGCGCCACGAATTGATCGCGGTCGGATTCCCATTCCTGGGCGGTTTTCTCTGCCACCTGCGGTGACATGACGTTGAGCTTCTGGCCGGTCGAATAGGCCAGCACCATGTTGCGGCAGGCGCGCTCGAGATAGAACGTCAGGTCCATGGCTTCGGCCACGGTGGGGGCGCAGACCAATACACCGTGGTTGCCCATCATCAGGATCTGCTTGTTGCCGAGGAGGCTGCCGAGGCGGTCGCCTTCGGCATCGGAATTGGCCATGCCGCCGTAATCCATGTCGAAGGCCAGACGGTTATAGAATCGTGCGGTGTTCTGGTCGATCGGCAGGATATCCGGATTGGCCAGCGAGGCGAGGGCGGTCGCATAGGGCGGATGCAGGTGGATGATGCAGCGCGCCTGGGGCACATTGGCATGCATGCGGCCATGGATCGACCAGGCGGTCAGATCGGGCGCGTCCGGCCGGTTCATGGTGTCCTTGTCGTTCGTATCGAGCAGCAGCAGCTCCGAGGCCTTGACCCGCGAAAAATGCTTCCAGCGGGGATTCATCAGGAACTTCTTGCCATCGGCCGAGACGGCCAGGCTCAGATGGTTGGCAACCGCTTCATGCCAGTCAAACTTGACGGCGAGCCGAAAAGCTGCCGCAAGATCGACACGCAATTGCCATTCGTCCGATTCAAGAGTCCGGGACGGCTTGAGCGCTGCGAGGTTACCCATCATAATCTCCTGTGATCGAGTCTCGAAGATAACGGTTCCGGGCATTGCAGGCAATCGTGCCTTGGCGGACCTATACTATGCGAACTGGGAATAGCTGGAAGTGACGGAGTTACGGGGAATGCGAGGATTTGTTGCAGCTGCGGTGATCGCGGCAGGAATGGTGGCGGCGGCCAGTGCTGCCCAGGCCGATAGCAGTGCCACAGGCATCTGGCGGATGGCGAATGGCAAGGTGACGGTTCGCCTGGCGCAATGTGGAGCTGGCCTGTGTGGCACGGTGATCGGCCTCAGGAAGCCGCTGGACAAGCAGGGCAAGCCGAAGCTCGACAAGGAAAACCCCAATGCCTCGCTGCGCCACCGGCCAGTCATCGGGCTGATGATCTTGTCCAACATGAAACCGATTGGCGGCGATCGCTGGAACGGGACCATCTACAATCCGGACGACGGCAACACCTATAATTCGAAGATGCGGATGCAGAACGGCAACACCATGAAGGTGGAAGGCTGCGTTTCGGTGTTCTGCAAGTCGATGAAGTTCATTCGCGTCAAGTAGGACGGGATCATGCTCCGCGCCAGTCTGGCTGTACTCGTTTGCATAGCGGCTCTGGCCGGGCCGGGCCACGCCCAGTCGCTGCAGGAATTGCCGTTTGAAAAGCAGTTGAAGCTGGCGAAGGTCGGCGATGTCGATGCCCAGTACAGTGTCGGACGGGCCTTCGAGACCGGTGTCGGCGCCAAGCGCGACGAAGCGGAAGCCGCCCGCTGGTTTCGCCAGTCGGCGCTGCAGGGCAATGTCGAGGCCCAGTATCATCTGGCAAAGCTTGTTTCCAAGGGCGCCAAGGGCCTGAAACAAGACCTGCCGACGGCTGTGAAGCTGTTCCAAGATGCTGCCGCCAAGGGGCATCTCGACGCCATGAATGCTCTGGGCCAAGCTTTCCAGACCGGCAGTGGCACGACCGTTGATTTTGCCAAGGCGGTTGAATGGTATCGCAAGGCCGCCGATGGCGGATCTGCGGATGCCGAAAACAATCTCGGCATGCTGTATCTCGAAGGCAAAGGCGTCAGCCGTGATCTGGCCGAGGCGTTCAAGCTGTTCGACCGCGCGGCGGCGGAAAAAGACCCCTGGGGCCTCAATAACCTCGGCGGCATGTATGAGATGGGCTGGGGCACCAGCCCCGACAAGGCCAAGGCGCTGGACCTCTACAAGCAGGCCCTGGCGGCTGGAAATGCGTCCGCCCAGAAGAACATCGAGCGCTTAAGTTCAGCCACGGCGCGTGCTGACTAACCTGCCGTTAACCATACTTCCCAACCTCAAATTTACGATCCCGGCGCAAACACTAAACCTGTGGATTTCCGATCACAGGGTCGAGGGGACGGCAGACCCTTTCTCGTGGAGTGGGTGAGTATGATGCGCGTATTGAAGATCGCGGCGGTTTTGGCCGCAGCTGGCCTTGCCCTGGCGGGCTGCTCGTCATCAAACAAAAAGGCATCGCTCGATCCCTTCGCTGGGCAGGGCAGCCCCTATTACAAGGGCAGCGGCCCAGTTCCCTGGGGTGGTGGGCGCGAACATGTCGGCAAGCCCTATCAGGTCGCCGGGCGCTGGTTCAAGCCGAAGGAACAACCGAACTACGACAAGACCGGACCCGCCTCGTGGTATGGGGAAGCCTTCAACCGCCGCAAGACCTCGAATGGCGAATGGTTCGACATGACGCGGCTAACGGCGGCTCATCCGACCTTGCCATTGCCAAGCTATGTCAAGGTCACCAATCTCGACAATGGCCGCGAAGTTGTCGTTCGTGTCAATGATCGCGGACCCTTTGTTGGACCTCGCATCATCGATCTCTCGAAGAGAACGGCGGAAGTCCTTGATTTCAAACGCAAGGGCAAGGCACAAGTCCGCGTCCAATACATCGGGCGGGCCCCGTTGGGTGACAACGGCACGCATCTGGTCGCCATGAACAACGAACTCAATCGCGGCACACCGCTGCGCCGCATGATTGCCTCTGCCAACCAGTCAAAAGGCACGTTCGGCGGCAGCGATGTGATGGTGGCCGAGGCTCCGCCGAAGAAGACCGTGGAACCGGTGCAGACCGTGGCTTACGAGCCGCCACAGCAAGAACAGCTGGACACTGGCGCCGGGCACGGGATTGTCACCACATACTACGTGCAGCTTGGTTCATTCGGGGACCCTGAAAATGCCGGCCGCGCCCGTGACCAGTTTGCTTCCGTCTGGCCGGTTCAGTTCATCGAACTTTCTGGCTCCGCCGGTCCGGTCTATCGCGTCAGGCTTGGTCCCATTGCCGACCAGGCCGACGCTGTGACCGCCCTGGAAAATGCCCAGGCCGCCGGCTTCGGCGATGCCAGGATGGTGCGTGCCCAGACGGTGCAAGCCTCGTTGCAATAGGCATAAAGGCTTTCCCTGCGGGTGATCACGCGCTAGTTTGGCGCTTCATCTGAGGATCGGACTCGTCATGCGCCGCGTTCTGGCCACCCATCGACTTGCAGCCTTCGTCTGCTGCGTGTTTGCCACCCTTGTTGCCTTATCGACCTCCGGTCTGGCGCAGGAACTGGGGTATGAGAGCAAGGCCAAGCAGGCGATCCTGATCGATGCCCGCACCGGCAGCGTGCTTTACGAAAAAGACGCGGATACGAGTGTTCCGCCCGCCAGCATGAGCAAGCTGATGACCATGATCATGGTCTTCGAAGCGCTCAAGGAGAACAAGCTCACGCTCGACCAGGAAATTACAGTGAGCGAGAATGCCTGGCGGCGCGGCGGAGCGACGTCCGGCGGTTCGACGATGTATGCCGATCTCAATTCCCGCATCAAACTGCAGGACCTCATCAAGGGCGTCGTGGTGCAATCGGCCAATGATGCCTGCATTGCCATTGCCGAGGCGATGAGCGGAAGCGAGGCGAGTTTCGCCCAGAAGATGACGGAACGCGCCCACGAGATTGGCGCGAAAACAGCAAGTTTCCGCAATGCCACCGGCCTGCCGGACCCCGAGCACCGCATGAGCGTGCGCGACCTGGCGGTCATGGCGCGCTATATCAACATCACGTTCCCCGAGTACTACAAATATTACTCCATCCCGGAATTCACCTGGAACAAGATCCGTCAGGAGAATCGCAATCCGCTGCTGAAGGATTATCCGGGAGCGGACGGCATGAAGACCGGCTTCACCAAGGAAGCAGGTTACGGACTCGTCGGCTCCGCCACGCGCGACGGGAGGCGCCTGGTGATGGTGATTGCCGGCTTGAAGAGCATCAACGAACGAAAGCAGGAGGCGCAAAATCTTCTCGACTGGGGCTTCCGCCAGTTCCGTTCGGTCGATGTCTATGCCAAGGGCGACCGTGTTGGTTCGGCGCGCATCTGGGGTGGTACGGACCGGTCGGTTGATCTTGTCGCGGTCGACAATGTGCGGATCGCGTTGACGGCGGCTGAAAGCGAAGTGGTGGAAATGAAGCTCGCCTATGAAGGTCCACTGATGGCGCCGGTTGAAGCCGGAACGCGGGTTGGCACCGTGCGCTTCATCGTCGACGGCCTCATCGTTGCCGATGCGCCGGTCGAAACGGCGGCCAGTGTCGCGCTCGATGAATCGATGTGGTCGCGGGCCATCGATTCGGTCTTCATCATGGTTTTTGGCAGCTAGATGCCCGGAGCGTTCATCACGTTCGAAGGCGGCGAGGGCACTGGCAAATCGACCCAGATCAAGTTTCTGGCGGAGCGGTTGAAGTCACTTGGCCACGTGACCATCTTCACGCGCGAGCCGGGCGGCACGCCCGAAGCCGAGGCCGTGAGGTCGCTGCTGGTTTCGGGCGATGTGGCGCGCTGGACGCCGAAGTCGGAAGCGCTTCTGAACTACGCAGCGCGTGAGCAACACCTCGAGCAGGTGATCCGGCCGGCACTTGCCAGTGGCGCCATCGTGCTGTGTGACCGCTTCATGGATTCGACGCGCGCCTATCAAGGCTATGCCGGTGGCTGCGCGCCAGCGTTCATCGATGCGTTGGAGGAGGCCATCGTCGGCGCGACCAGGCCCGATCTCACGCTCATCCTCGATCTCGATCCGGCGCTGGGGCTTGAGCGCGCTCGCCAGCGTGGCGATGCGATTTCAGAAGACCGCTACGAACGCAAAGGCCTGGACTTCCATCGCAAGCTCCGCGACGGGTTTCTTGAGATCCAGGCGCGTGACCCGAAGCGCTGCCGGCTTGTCGATGCTTCAGTGGCAATCGATGCTGTCGCCGCGGCGGTGTGGGCCATCGTGAGCCAGAGACTCTGATGGCCGAAGACATTCCGGAAGATCCCAGAGACCTGCCGTGGCATCCAAGGCGTCAGATGGATCTGTACGGCCATGGTGGTGCCGAGAGCCAATTGCTCCGAGCCCATGCGTCCAGCAAACTTCATCACGCATGGCTGATCTCCGGATCGCAGGGCATCGGCAAGGCCACATTGGCCTATCGCTTCGCGCGGTACCTTGCACAGCCCGTCCAAGAACTGCGCGCAGGCTCGCTAGAAATTCCCAAAGATTCGCAAACGTCGAGATTGGTCTCAGCCGGAGCGCATCCTAATATTTTCGTCTTGCAGAGAGGGTTCAAACAAAAGGCTAAAGGCGAGCCCGACAAACCCAGAAAACTCAAGACCGAGATCGCCGTCGATGACGCGCGCGACGCCATCGACTTCATACACCGTACATCGGCCTCCGGAGGCTGGCGAATTGTGATTGTCGATCCGGTCGACGAACTGAACGCCAGTTCGGCGAACTCCCTTCTCAAGGTCATCGAGGAGCCTCCGCAGAGGAGCATTTTCCTTCTCGTCTGCCACCAACCCGGACGCCTGCTTCGCACCATCCGTTCGCGTTCCATTCATCTAGCACTCGAAAACCTGGACATTGAGACCACGCTCCGGGTCTTGCGCGAACTTCCACCTGGCGCCATTGACGGCCAGGGCGAGGCATTGCGCCTTGCTGCTCAACTGTCAAAAGGCAGCCCCGGCCGGGCGCTTGAGCTCGTGGGTTCCAAAGGCGCTGTGGCCTATGCTGAGTTCCTCAAGCGCGCACGGCTGTCGCCCGGGGTAGCGGTCGAGATCGGCGCGATGTTCACCGGCCGCGAAAGCCCGGAGGATTACTATAACTTCTGCGAATTGCTGGTGGGCTGGATTGGCGAGAAAGCCCGCGAGGCGGGTCTGCAGGGCAGGGGTGGACCGCTGGCGGCCGCGCATGACGACATCAACGCTTCCCTCCGCCAGACAGATGCCCTAAACCTCGACCGCCGCCAGACGGTCACCGATGCACTGATGCGCATCGAGGAGGCTCTGAAGGCTTCCTGAAATCCGTTGATAGAGCCGCGATGTCCAAACCGAAATTCTACATCACCACAGCCATTCCCTATGCCAACGGCGCGCCGCACATTGGCCACGCCTATGAGCGTATCGCCACCGATGCCATTGCGCGCTTCAAGCGGCTTGACGGCTTCGACGTGTTCTTCGTCACTGGCATGGACGAGCATGGCCAGAAGATGCAGCAGACGGCGGCGCGCGAGGGCATAAGCCCGCAAGCGCTTGCTGACCGCACCGCCTTGCAGTTCGAGCAGATGGGCGAGGACCTCAATGCAAGGGCCGATGACATCCTGCGCACTACGTCCGAACGCCACCGGATTTCGGTCCAGGAGATCTGGCGGCGGATGGCGGCCAAGGGTGATATCTATCTGTCGAAATATGCCGGCTGGTATTCGGTGCGCGATGAGGCTTACTACGCCGAGGACGAAACCGAACTGCGTGAAGCCAGGCGGTTTGCCATCAAGACCGGCACGCCTGTGGAGTGGGTGGAGGAGGAGAGCTATTTCTTCAAACTCTCGGCCTATGACGAGCCGTTGCTGAAGCATTATGAGCAGCATCCAGACTTCATAACGCCCGAGAATTACAAGAACGAGATCGTCGCCTTTGTGAAGCGCGGGCTCAATGATCTATCCATCAGCCGCACGACGTTCGACTGGGGCGTGCCGGTGCCGGGTGACCCCAAACACGTGATGTATGTGTGGGTTGATGCGCTGACCAATTATCTCTCCGCCACCGGGTTTCCGGACGCGGATGCGCCGCGCGCTGGTTTCTGGCCTGCTGACGCGCATGTCATCGGCAAGGATATCACGCGTTTCCACGCGATCTATTGGCCAGCCTTCCTGATGTCGGCGGGCTTGCCGGTTCACAAGCAGGTGGTGGTCCACGGTTTCCTGTTCAGCCGAGGCGAGAAAATGTCGAAGTCAGTCGGCAATGTCGTGGCGCCGGCTGACCTTGTGCGCACTTATGGTGTCGACCAGACGCGCTATTTCTTCCTGCGCGAAGTGCCCTTTGGCCAGGACGGCAATTACAGCCACGAGGCGATCGTCAACCGCATCAATGCTGACCTGGCGAATGATCTCGGCAATCTCGCCCAACGCTCGCTGTCGATGATTGCCAAGAACTGCGGCGCCAAGGTTCCGGCTTGCGGTGATCTGAGTGAGGCCGACACGGAAATCCTTGGGGCCGCCGATGGCATTCATGCCGAGGCCCGCACCGCGCATGGGGCCAATGCCATCAACAAGGCACTGGATGCGATCTGGAAAGTGGTGGCCGATGCCAATCGCTATTTCGCGGGGCAGGAACCCTGGGCGTTGAAGAAGACCGACCCGGCCCGCATGGAAACCGTTCTCTATGTGACAGCCGAGGTGCTGCGGATCGTCGGTACGTTGGCGCAACCTTACGTGCCGGCTTCAGCGAACAAGCTGCTGGACCTGCTGGCGGTGCCGGTGGAGCAGCGAAGTTTTGCCGATCTGGGCAAGCGCCTCGTTTCGGGAACGGCGTTGCCCGCCCCCTCACCCATCTTCCCGCGTTATGTGGAGGAGGGCGAGATCCCTCCCGCCAAGGCTTAATCTCATGCTAATTATCGACAGTCATTGCCACCTCGACTTCGAGGCGCTTCAGGCGCAATTGCCGGAGGTTCTGGCGCGCGCCGAACAGGCGGGCGTCGGGCTCATGGTATCGATCTCGTCACGGGTCGCCAAGTTCGGCAATCTGCTCCGAATTGCTGATGAAAACTCCAATGTTTTCTGTACAGTAGGAACTCATCCTCACAATGCGCACGAGGAGCTGGAAGTGACTGCCGAACAGTTGGTGGAGCTGGCGCGGCATCCGAAGGTCATCGGTATTGGAGAGGTTGGCCTCGATTATCACTATGACCACAGCACGCCAGCCGCCCAGGCGCAGGGCTTCCGCACCCACATCGCGGCGGCTCGCATTTCTGGGCTG
>JANLTS010000671.1:0-1908 GCA_031363045.1 Hyphomicrobiales bacterium | reverse complement strand
CTTCACTTCGAAGGCGCGCGCCGTAGCCGCTCGAATGCGGAGGTCCTGCAGCGGGTCGGCCAGTGGTTCCGGCAGATCGCTCAAGCGCGACTTGGGGCGCGGCGTGGCGCGTTTGATCAGCAGTTCGATTTCAGTTGCCGTATCTTGCGATTGCGGTGGCATATCGGATGCCGGTGCAGCAACGATCAGCACGCCACTCTGGCGGGCCACAAACACGGCACTGGATTTTGGCGGACTTGTCTGCCCGAACAGACCGAAGCTGCGCGCCAAAGCCAGATCGATGCTGCGGCGGCGCAAGGCAACCAGCGTCCGCGCGGCGCCATCGCTGGACTTCTCCAGCATGGCCTTGAGGCCTGCTGCCGTCCCGTCTGCCGAAGCGCCGAGTCCACCAAGATCGAAGCGTCCCTGCGCATCGCAGAACAGCACCTCACACGCCTGGCCGCCCTCAATGTCAGACAACGTGATCGTGTCACTGGCCTCCACTTCCACTACGGTGGACCCACCGCCCTTGACGGGATAGCGCTCTGCATTGGCGGGCAGGCTACGCTGCCCCGGCCTCAGGATACGGCTCGCGGCAGGGGTCGTGTTGCGTTGAAGGAGATTCAGCATAAGGGCTCGCAAACTTTGGCCAGAATTGCCGGAAAGGCAGGTAAACCGCCATTCCAGAACGGCATTTCAGCGAATATGTCATAGTTTCCCTTGACCGTCGATATAACACCATTAAAAAATATTTCCTGGGGTTAGAGGGGGGAACGGGAGCGCCTGAGTCGCAATCGTAGCCTTGTGCCCTGTGTTTGCATCGGACTGACAGGTCCCGGAGAGGACCAAACGCCGGTGACAATTGGAACTGGGAACAACGGAGGAAATACGAATGTCAACTCAATCGGGCTCGGGCGAACTCGTCCGTGCATTGGACTGGAAGGGTGCCTTCTGGGTCGCGGCCGGTGTGCCGCCCCTGGTACTGTTCTCGATCGGCGGCATTGCCGGGGTAACCGGTAAACTCGCCTTCCTGGTCTGGATCATTTCGATGATCATGGGCTTCCTGCAATCCTTTACCTATGCCGAAATCGCCGGCATGTTTGGCAACAAGTCGGGTGGAGCCTCCGTGTACGGAGCAACCGCCTGGCTGCGCTATTCGAAATTCATCGCTCCTCTCTCGGTGTGGTGCAACTGGTTTGCCTGGAGCCCGGTGCTGTCGCTGGGCTGCGCCATCGCGGCAGGCTATATTCTCAACGCGCTGTTTCCAATTCCAGCGGCGGATTCGGCCGCTGTGCTTGAATGGATACAAGCCAATGCCGCTTCCTTGGCAGCCGATTCGCCTCGTGTCGTCGAATGGCTTGCCGCCAATGCCGGAAAGACCGCCCAGGAGGGCATGTCGGCGCTTCTCACTGGCGATGCGGTTGCAGCTTTGACGCCAGCCGTCAGGACCTGGGAACTGATCAACATTCCGGTTCCCGGATTGGGTGGCCTGCATTTCAACTCGACCTTCGTGATCGGCGCGATACTGATGCTGATCATGTTCGCCATCCAGCATCGGGGCATTGCTTCGACGGCTAGTGCGCAGAAAGTGCTCGCCATCATTGTGCTCGTTCCGCTGCTGTTGGTCGGCCTCGTGCCGATTTTGACTGGCGCCATCGACAGCGCCAATGTCACCGGACTCGTACCGCCGACTGCGGCCTATTCGGGAGTTGAAGGCACCTGGTCATTGGGTGGCTGGACGCTGTTTCTCGGGGGCCTCTACATCGCCGCCTGGTCGACCTACGGTTTTGAAACGGCAGTATGCTACACGCGCGAACTGAAGAACCCGAAGACCGACACATTCAAGGCCATCTTCTATTCTGGCCTTCTGTGCTGCGTGTTCTTCTTCCTCGTTCCCTTCGCTTTCCAGGGCGTGTTGGGTCACGCTGG
>JANLTS010000658.1:0-1934 GCA_031363045.1 Hyphomicrobiales bacterium | reverse complement strand
GTTGCCGCCACCACGCTCAGCGGCTCGTTGTCCTTGTCGATGTCGTTGGTCAGCACATTGCCGCTGATCGGCTTGCCGTGCACGCCTGAATAGCTGTCGGCATTGGCAATCGGCGCATCGTTTTCGGCCGCGATGTCCAACGTCACGGTGGCGGTGGTCGAGGCGCCGTGAATGTCCTTGACGGTATACTTGAATGAATCGGCGCCATTGTAATGAGCGGGAGGCGTGTAGACGAAATCGCCATTGGCATAGATCGCCACCAGGCCGCCATGTGCCGTGTAGATCGTCTGGTTCTTGACGGTCAGGGCATCGCCGTTGGGATCGCTATCAGCGCCATTGCCGTTGTCAGCCAGCACGTTGCCACGGATCTGCTGGTCTTCGGTGCCGCTGAAAGCATCGTCCCTGGCGTTTGGCCGGTCATTTCCGGTGTCGCTATCGATCACATTGAAGGTCACCCGGCCGATGTCGGCGCCATACACGGCGTCCACCAGCGAATAGTCGAACCAGTCGACGCCGCTGAAACCGGCGGGTGCCGTGTAGGTGAAACTGCCATCGGTCTCGAGAATGACCCGCCCGCCCTCGGCGGTGGTGAGCGCCAGTGTCGTCGACCACACCGGAAAGGTGACATAGCCTGAGTGCTGCAAATACAAAAATCCGAGGATGCCATTGGAGAAGAAGGCACCGAGAAAATCCTCGCCATCGCCCATCGTTGTGAAACCGGGACCAGCCCAGCCGAGCAATGTTCCATCGGGGTCACTGTCCGCGCCGTTGCCGTTGTCGGCGCCAAGATGTCCGGAGATGGTGGTGGTGAACTGGCCCTGCGTGGCGGTAAAGTCATCGTCCGCCGCAATCGGTGTCATGTTCATGGAAAGTCCCCCCGGATGATATGTGACCGTGGGATAGCATCAGGCCATCTGCAATTGTCTGACAGTCGCTGTCAGCGAATTGTCAGCGAGCCGCCAAGACCAAGTTTCCCCGACACAATGCCAGCCAGCAATCGCTGGACAACGGAAACACGGCTCATCCCGGCCACCAGATGATCGCGGGCCATGGGCAGCAGGAGGGAGTCCGACTGGTAAAACGGTGTGAACACCCGCGACAGGCCTTGATAAAGCTTCACATGCAGCCTGCGTTCTCGTGCGTAAGAGTCGAGCGCCGCTGGCAAATCCGGATTTTCCGTGAGCGCCTGCGCCAGCGCGAACACATCGAGCAGCGCCATGTTGGCGCCCTGCCCCAGTTGCGGGCTGGTGGAATGTGCACTGTCGCCGATGAATGCCAGCTTGGCGCCATAGGGCAGCAACAGCGTGTGATGGTCATAGCGCGCCATGACCATTTGCTCAGCCGAGGTAACCGAGGTCAGGAGCGGCTCAACCTGCGGCCAGTAACCCAAGACCTTTTCCTTCCAAGGCTCAAGACCCGCCGCCTGCCAGGCTGAGAATTCCGCCGACTTGAGGCTCCAAAAGAACGCCGCCTGCCGCGCCTCGCCCTCGCTCACCGATCCGATGGGCAAGACGCCAATCATCACCGAAGCCCGGTCGTAGCGTTGTTCCAGGGCGTGTGGATCAAATGCCCCGCCTGGCCATGGCAGGCTGGTCCAAATGGCACCATAATCGAGCCGGCTGCGATTATCGGGAGCCACCGCATGGGCGATCAACGGCGAGTGGGCACCGAGCGCATCGAAGACGAGATCGAAGGGACCATGCCGCCGCCCTTGATTCAACATCACAAACGTTCCGTCCAGGTCCTTGATCTGACTTGAGGTTTCAACTTCAATACCGGTGGCGCGAACGGCATCGTGCAACACGTTGAACAGCGCCGCGCGGTGCACGGCATAGCCCCTCGCCTCGCCCAACGCCTGATAGCGCACATCGAGCACGGTGCGGCCCGACCCGCACGCCTTGCCATAAAGCCTGTCGATGCGCGCGCCCAAGCCC
>JANLTS010000641.1:0-10421 GCA_031363045.1 Hyphomicrobiales bacterium | reverse complement strand
GTTGAATTCGTCGTCGCCAACACCGATGCCCAGGCGCTGATGCAGAGCATGGCGCAGCGCCGGGTGCAGATGGGCACGGCTCTGACGCAAGGGTTGGGGGCCGGTTCACAACCGCAGATTGGTGCCGCCGCCGCCGAAGAGGCCTTGCCCGAAATTTTGGATCATCTTGCCGGTTCGCACATGGCCTTCATCACCGCCGGAATGGGTGGGGGCACGGGAACTGGAGCAGCGCCGGTGATTGCCAGGGCGGCAAAAGAGCAGGGTATCCTGACTGTCGGCGTCGTCACCAAGCCCTTCCACTTCGAAGGCGTGCGCCGCCAGCAGACGGCCGAGCGTGGCATCGAACAACTGGCCAAGCATGTCGATACGCTGATTGTCATCCCCAACCAGAATCTGTTCCGGGTCGCCAACGAAAAGACCACCTTTGCCGCGGCCTTCGCGATGGCCGACCAGGTGCTGTACTCGGGCGTCGCCTCGATCACCGAACTGATGACCAAGGAAGGCTTGATCAACCTCGATTTCGCCGACGTCCGCGCCATCATGAGCGAGATGGGCCGCGCCATGATGGGCACCGGCGAAGCGTCGGGCGACAAGCGCGCCATCGAGGCTGCCGAAGCGGCGATCTCGAACCCGCTCTTGGACGACGTGTCGATGCGCGGCGCCCGAGGGCTTCTGATCTCGATCACCGGCGGCCCGGACTTGACACTCTATGAAGTCGACGAGGCGGCGACTCGCATCCGCGAGGAAGTCGATCCGGAAGCCAATATTATCTTGGGCGCCACCTTCGATGAGTCACTCGAAGGCATCATGCGGGTTTCGGTGGTTGCCACCGGGCTTGCCGCCGAGGCGTTGAAAGGTGCCAAGCCGGAAGAGCCGGAACAGCGCCAGGAACAACCTTCTGTCTTCGGTTTCCACGGCAAGCAGTCGATGCCGATCAAGAAGCCCATTCATCCGGCTCCCATGGCGGCGCGTGCCAATCCGCAGCCGCAGCAGATAATGCAGCAACAACCGGCTGGAACAGCGCCTGCCGCTGCCCAGATTGAAGAAGACAGCCTGGAACGGGCCGAACCCTTCCGCCCGATGACCGAGCACAATCCGGTTCGCCAGGTTCGCATGCCGGCGATCGAGGAATTCCCGCCGCAAGTGCAACGCCAGATCGAAGCTCAGCAGAGCCGCATCGAGAGCATTGCCGATCACGCCCAGCGCAAGAAGCCTGGCCTGTTCCAGCGTCTGGCCAATGTCGGGCTCGGGCGCAAAGACGATTTGCCGGTGACGAATCCGGCACAGCGCGAGCCGACGATTGCCATGCAGCCGGCCCCCCGTCCGCCAATGCAGGCCCGTCCGCATCTCCAGGCTGCAAACCCGGCCGATGCGACCTTGGATGATGATCAACTGGAAATTCCGGCCTTCCTGCGCCGCCAGGCCAACTGATTGAATTCACGGGAAAACACTCCAACCCGGCGGTCACACTTCCGCCGGGTTTGGCGCATTTATGAGGGGCGTTGGCGCCATTTGCTTTTGGCCTCCACGGGCTTATGACGGCGGCCGGTGCAGGCCTTCTGAGCGAGTCGGCTGCCGATTGTGTCAATTGTCCTGAGGTTTCCAGTGCCGGTCATGCGCAAGTCTGCTCTCATGTTGGCGGCAATGCTCGTTGCGTTGCCGCTGTCGGGGTGCGGTTCGACACTGATGGACGGGTTGTGGAACGACAGTTCGGGCGGCGCGACTGCGGCGGGCGTTACACCTGATCTTGCCACTTCCCAGGATGGCGCTGCGGTTGCCAAGCTCTATAATGAGGGCCTGGGCAATCTCAAGAATGGTGAGAACAAATCTGCCATCAAGGATTTCTCCGAAGTCGAGCGGCAATATCCCTATTCGAGCTACGCCACCAAAGCCATCCTGATGCAAGCCTATGCGTCCTACGTGCAAGGCAAGTGGGATGACACGGTGGTGGCGGCCAACCGTTTCGTGACGCTGCATCCCGGCCACAAGGATGCGGGCTATGCCTATTACCTGATTGCGGTTTCGAACTATAACAAGATCAACGACACCAAGCGTGACCAGACGGCCACCAAACAGGCGCTGGAGGCACTCGAAGAGGTGGCACGGCGCTATCCCGGCACGGCCTATGCCAATGACGCGGCAGACAAGGTGGTGGTGGCGCGCGATCATCTGGCCGGCAAGGAGATGGAAGTCGGCCGCTACTACTACAAGCAGGGCAGTTATCTCGCCGGCATCAATCGCTTCAAGCGGGTGGTGACCGATTACCAGAACACCAGCCAGACGCCAGAAGCATTGTACCGCCTGGCGGAAGGCTATATGGCGCTGGGCGTCGTCTCGGAGGCACAGACGGCGGCCGCCGTGCTTGGTCAGAACTATCCCAATTCCGACTGGTACAAGGATGCCTATCAACTCGTTTCCAGCGACGGCGAAGCACCTGTTGCCAGCGAGCAGAGCTGGATCTCGAAAGCCTTTGCCAGCCTCAATCCGCTCTGATCTGTCGTGCCGGTTGGACTTAGGGGGACGGTAAAATCCTGTCGACGATCACTTTCGGTTTTCCACCAGGACTCGGATAAAGGTTCCCGGACGAAGACTTGATAATCGCTTGATTGGCATGGTTCCTGGCGTAGCTCGACCCTTGCCGACGGCCTGGAGGTGCGGGCGCAATGTCAGGCGTCAGCGTGCCGAGTTCAGGTGCAGTATCGCGGGCTGGCGACAACCGGATGTAAATGTCGACGAACAAGGCCACAATCAGAATCAACAACAGACCATTGGTTGTCGTGGCGCCACCGCCTAGCAACGCGCCAAAACTCTGGCTCTCCGAACGCTTGTCAGGTTGCGTGCCCAAGCTGCCATCCTGTCGGTGGATCGTCGAACATCTAGCGGGTTGTTGCCGAAAGTTCCAGTCTCTCGAGACGTGTCCGGTGGACACCCAGCAGGCCGGTCAAGTGCTAAGGCGCTTACTTTAACCAGCCGCGAGTTTGCATCTCGGCGGCGATATGCTTTGCCAACAGTTTGACGCCCACAGTCGAAAAGTGATCGTCGTCAAAGTACAGCAGCTTGCCGTCCAATTCGTTGACACAGCGATCCTTCAGCGGCGCATTGCAGAATATATCCTCCGGCTTCAACCGCAGGAGATTGGGGTGGTCGGCCAGCAGATCAAACTGCTCGTACGTGGGGCGGTTCCAATCCTTGAAACGTTGATAGCTGGTTGACAGGGTTTCGGGTACAGGCTGGCGATACAGTGTCTTGCGCGCCAGATAGGTGGGAACGTCCCATCCGGCTTCCGGTTCGGGATAGATCAACACCACTTTCTTGCCGGCATCCAGCAAGGTCTGAACGGCCTTGCGGTAGATTGCTCCGACCGCCGGAATGCGGTCCGGCGACAATGCGAAGGACAAGGGTGCGCCGATCGGAATGGCATAGGCGATCGCCGTATCGGCAATCGGACCCTCGCCGTTGTCGAAGCTTGTGCCAACCAGTTTGGCTGTCCAGCGGGCGTTGAGGATGACGGTATCAATTTCGGCGTGGGCGAGAAGATAGTTCCGAACCTCGATGTTGAACTGGTCGCAGTCATCCTGGCGGTCGCTGCGATAGTAACCAGGTGCAGGCAGGCAGCCGGCAAAGGTCATTTGCAGCATTCCCGCCGCGTGGGCCTTGAGCTCAGCAGCCATGAGCGGTGCCAACTGGTTGGCGTGACTATCTCCCAACAAGGCGATGCGATGGGGGGCAGGCGTCCCATAATCGCAGGCTGAGGCCAGCGGAATGGCGCGCAACGGGCTTGAGTGACATTTGTCGGCCAGGCGGTTCTTGTCCTTCGCCCACGCGGCGAGTTCGATCACCCGATTGTCGAGCCGGGCCGGCAAGCCGCCGGTGGCGAGGCCGAGTACCCCGATACCGATGAGCGCGGTCAGGGGTGCGATGGTCAGGAAAGCTAGCCCGGGTGACCATACTAAGTTGCGGCCGCGGAACGGTTGTTCGACAAAGCGCCATGATACATAGGCGATGGGAAACACCACGATGAGGATTGCATAACTCATCCAATCGCCGACGCCATCGATCATGCGAATGCGGGCGAAGGCGAATAGCGGCTGATGCCAGAGATAGAGGCTGTAGCTGATGAGCCCCACGGCCACCAATGGCCGCAGTGACAGAAGCTTGCCAACGAGCGTGGCGCTACTGGCAAACATGATGGTGAGTGCGGTGCCGAACACCGGCAGCAGGGTGAAGGCGCTGGGCGTGGGCGTTGCCGCGTCGAAAACCAGGGCCGCAGAGATGATCGCGGTCAGTCCCAGCATTGCCAATGCTTCGTCTGCCCACGTCTTCGGCACGCCGCGGTCTCGCCACACCAAAGCGATCAATGCACCGATGCCGAGTTCCCAGAAGCGCGATGGCAGCAGATAGAAATTGGCTTCCGGGTCGACAACCGACCAGTACTGCGCCAGACCGAGGCTGGCCAGGCAGAGGAGGGCGATGATGCTGGCAATGCTGGTGGCCGTCCAGCGGCGCAACAGCCACAGCACCAGCGGCAGGACGATATAAAACTGCTCCTCCACTGCCAGCGACCAGGTATGGAGCAGCGGCTTCAAACCTCCGGCAGTGTCGAAATATCCGGTCTCGCTCCAGAAATACATGTTGGAGCCGAAACCGATGACGCTCAGCAGGCTGGCGCTGAAACCTTCGAACTCTTGCGGCAGCAGCCATATCCAGGCCGGGATCAGGCAGGCGAGGCACATGGCGAACAAGGCGGGGAGAATGCGCCTGGCGCGGCGCTCATAGAACTTCCAGATCGAATAGGTGCCAGCCTGGATCTCGCTGAAGATGATGCCGGTGATCAGATAGCCGCTGATGACGAAAAACACATCGACGCCGATGAAGCCGCCGCCAAAGGATTGAAATCCGGCGTGGAACATCAAGACAGGGATGATGGCAACGGCCCGAAGTCCGTCGATTTCGGCGCGATATTTCATATGGAGGTACGGCTGCCGTTGCGGTCCATCCCCTTACTGAAAAGCAACACAGAGCACAATCCATCGTCACGCCGGGTATGCCGCCGATCACCACTTCCGCAACTTGCCACGACTCCGCTATATTGCCGGAATGCTGACCGCTGTTTCCATTCGCGACATCGTATTGATCGAGAAACTCGATATCTCGCTCGACAGGGGCCTTACCGTGCTTACGGGCGAGACAGGGGCGGGGAAATCCATTCTGCTCGATTCGTTGGGCCTCGCGCTCGGTGCGCGCGGCGATTCGAGTCTCGTCAGGTCCGGAGCCGAGCGCGGGGTCGTCACCGCTGCCTTCGCGCTGCCGCGCGAGCATCTGGCCTTCGCGATCCTCAAAGAGCAGGGGATCGATGCCGATGGCGAGTTGGTGATCCGCCGCATCCAGAATGCCGATGGCCCGAGCCGCGCCGCCATCAACGACCAACCGGTCAGCCTCAACCTGTTGCGGCAGATTGCCGTGGCGCTGGCCGAAATCCATGGCCAGCACGCCGATCGCGCCCTGGTCGAGGTCAGCGCCCATCGCCGCCTGCTCGATGCCTTCGGTGGGCATGACGGCGAAGTGCTGGAAGCATCGGGGCTGTGGAGCAAGGCCGCCGCAGCTGAGACGGCACTTGCCGAGCACCGGGCACTGATGGAGCGGGCCGAGGCCGAGCGCGACTATCTCGAGCATGCGACGGAAGAACTCCGCGCCCTCAACCCAATCGATGGCGAGGAGGCGAAACTTGCCGAGGCCCGGCAGATGATGATGTCGTCGGAACAATATGCCGATGCGCTGGGTGATGCCGAGGAAGCGCTGGCCGGTGACGGCACCTCGGTTGCCCGCCTCAACGCGGCGCTACGCAAGCTCGAACGGCGGCGCGAGACGGCGGGCGGGCGGCTTGACCATGTCTGTTCGGCCTTGGACCGCGTGCTGGCCGAGATCACCGAGGCTGAGCGGGCGATTGGCGAGGCGCAGCGCTCTTTTGTTTTCGACCCCAAAGATCTGGAGAAGTCCGAGGAGAGGCTGTTTTCGCTGCGCGCCGCGGCCCGCAAGTTCAAATGCACAGTCGACAATCTGGCCCAGGTGCGCGAGCGATTCGATGCCGAGTTGAAAGCCATCAGTGACGGTGGCGGGCGCCTGCGGAAGCTCGAGCAAGAGTGGAAGATTTCACGTGAAGCCTATGATGTGGCAGCTGAAAAGCTATCCATCAAGCGGCGCAAGACGGCCCGCGCCCTCGACAAGGCGGTGATGGCCGAATTGCCGCCGTTGAAGCTTGAGCGCGCCCGCTTTGAAACCCATATCGAGACCGATGCCGGAAAGCCCGGTGCAGCGGGCATTGATCGCATCGAATTCATGGTCGCCGCCAACCCTGGAACGCCACTGGCGCCACTGATGAAGGTGGCATCGGGCGGTGAGCTCGCCCGCTTCATGCTGGCGCTGAAGGTCATCCTCGCATCCAAGGGCTCGGCGCCGACGCTGATCTTCGACGAGATCGATACCGGCGTTGGCGGTGCGGTGGCTGATGCCATTGGCGGGCGTTTGTCGCGGCTCGCTGAAACGCTGCAGGTGCTGGCCGTCACCCACAGCCCGCAAGTGGCAGCGCGCGCTTCGCAGCATATGCTGATTTCCAAGATGGAGGAGGTGGCGTCCAAACGCATGGTCACCCGCGTGCAACCGCTGTCGTCAGGAAGCCGCCGCGAGGAAGTCGCCCGCATGCTCTCCGGTGCCCACGTGACCGAGGCTGCAAGGGCACAGGCGGATGAACTGTTGCGGAGCAGGGGATAACTCCCGAATTCGTCATCCCGGCGAAAGCCGGGACCCATTCGGATGTGTCGCACTCTCCGCGACCTACTGATATGAACCAGGGGGTCCCGGCTTTCGCCGGGATGACGAATTTACTTTGGATTGAATTTCAAGATGCCGTCGAAACATAGCACCGTTGAAGCCCTTTCCCCGCTTGAGGCCGCTGCCGAACTCGAGCGGCTGGCGGTGGCGATCGCCGAACATGATCGTGCCTATCACGAGCAGGATCAGCCAACGATTTCCGATGCCGAGTATGATGCGTTGCGGTTGCGCAATGAGGCCATCGAGGCACTGTTTCCGGATATGATCCGGCCTGACTCTCCGACGCGCCGGGTGGGTTCCGGTCCCTCCGAGAGATTCGGCAAGGTGCGGCATGCGGTGCCGATGCTGTCGCTGTCCAACGGCTTCAGCGATGAGGATGCAACGGAGTTTGTTGGACGCATCCGGCGCTTTCTTAATCTGGGTGAGAGCGAACCGGTCGAAGTCACCGCCGAGCCGAAGATCGACGGCTTGTCGATCTCGCTCCGCTACGAGAATCGCAAGCTGGTGCAAGCCGCCACGCGCGGGGATGGCTTCGAGGGCGAGAACGTCACCGCCAATGTGATGGTGCTGCGCGGTGTGCCAAAGGTGCTCAACTCCTCGGCCCCGAACCTGTTCGAGGTCAGGGGCGAAATCTATATGTCGCACAAGGACTTCGCTGCCTTGAATGAGAAACAGAATCAAGCGGGCGACAAGGTTTTCGCCAATCCGCGCAATGCCGCGGCGGGCTCGCTCCGCCAACTTGATCCCGCGGTTACCGCGTCGCGTCCCTTACAGTTTTTCGCCTATGCCTGGGGTGAAGCACCACGACTTCCGGCAACGACACAGATGGCCATCATTGAAGCATTCGCCGCCTGGGGTCTTCCCACCAATCCGCTGATGAAGCTCTGCCGCAATGTTGATGAGCTTCTGGCGCATTACCGTCTGATCGAGAGCCAGCGCGCAGAACTCGGCTATGACATCGATGGTGTCGTCTACAAGGTGAACCGGCTCGACTGGCAGGAGCGGCTGGGTTTTGTGTCGCGCAGCCCGCGCTGGGGGCTCGCCCACAAATTTTCGGCCGAGAAGGCAACGACGATTCTCGAAGGCATCGACATACAGGTCGGCCGTACCGGTGCGCTCACCCCGGTGGCGCGGCTGAAGCCGGTGACCGTCGGCGGTGTCGTGGTGTCCAATGCCACGCTGCACAATGAAGACGAGATTGCGCGGAAAGACATCCGCATCAGCGACACGGTGATCGTGCAGCGGGCGGGCGATGTCATCCCGCAAGTTCTGGGGCACGTTCCGGAGAAGCGGCCCGCCGATGCCGCGCCTTATGTGTTCCCCACTGAATGCCCAGTGTGCAAGTCACATGCGCTGCGTGAGGAGCGAAGCTCTGGCAAGCTGGACGCGGTGCGGCGTTGCACGGGTGGCCTGATCTGCGCGGCGCAGCGCGTCGAACGCCTCAAGCATTTCGCCTCGCGCAATGCCTTCGACATCGAGGGCCTCGGCGACAAGATCATCGCCGAATTTTACGCCGATGACTTGATCCAGTGGCCGCATGATATCTTCACTCTTGAAGAGCGCGACCGGAAATCTCTCAAGCGCCTCAAGGATCGCGAGGGCTGGGGTGAGGCCAGCGTAAAGAAGCTGTTCGAGGCGATCGACCAGCGCCGCACCATCGCCCTTGATCGCTTCATTTTCGCGCTTGGCATCCGCCATGTTGGCGAGACCACAGCCCGTGCCCTGGCCAGGGCCTATGGCGCGGCAGATATGTTCCGTGAGCAGATGATTGCGGCGTCTGACATTGAGGGCGAAGCATGGCGCGAGCTCAATGCCATCGACGGTATCGGCGAGATCGTGGCGGAGGCGCTGGCGCAGTTTTTCGGCGAACAGCACAATCGCGATGCCGTCGATGAGCTGCTGAAGCACGTTACGGTGACGGCACTCGAAGCCCGCAGCACGAGTTCGCCAGTTGCGGGGAAAACCGTAGTCTTCACTGGCGCGCTCGAACGCATGACGCGCGAGGAAGCCAAGGCGATGGCCGAGCGGCTGGGCGCCAAGGTCTCGGGCTCAGTGTCGAAGAAGACCGACCTGCTGGTGGCGGGCCCCGGTGCCGGCTCCAAGCTCAAAGATGCCGAGAAATATGGCGTCGAGGTGATCGACGAGAACGCGTGGTTCGAGCGGGTGGGGCAGTAGCGGCCGTCATCCGGCCTGTCGGTCACTTTCTCCCGTTCGCAGAACGGGAGAAGGCAGAAACCACATCCGCCTTCGCCCGTGGCGTAGCCATGGGAGAAGGTCCCGACAGGGGGATGAGGGCTCTTTCGGCGCGTTCAACTCAGTGCTGTGCAGGCGTCTTTCAACCACTCCAGGTCCTCGCCATCAAGCAAATCTCCGACTTCTTTCAGCACCCGGGCGTGATAGTTGTTGAGCCAGGACAGTTCATCCTCCGTCATCAGTGACGTATCAATCAGCCGCCGGTCGATGGGGCACCATGTCAGTGTTTCGAAGCCCAGCATCTGGCGCTCGCCGCCCGCCACATCCTTCGCCTCGTGCACCAGCAGCAGGTTTTCGATACGGATGCCGTAGTCGCCCTGCTTGTAGAAACCGGGCTCGTTGGACAGGATCATGCCGGGCTCGAGCGGCGTGCGGTCCGACTTATTGATGCGGGCCGGACCTTCGTGCACCGAGAGATAGGAGCCGACGCCGTGGCCGGTGCCGTGGTCGAAATCGAGGCCCGCCATCCACAAGGCGCCCCGCGCCAGAACATCGAGCTGCGAGCCGCAGGTGCCCTTGGGAAAGCGCATGCGCGTCAGGTTGATCATGCCCTTCAACACGCGGGTGAAGCGGTCACGCATTTCATCCGTGGGCTGACCGATGATCACCGTACGGGTGATGTCAGTGGTGCCATCCTGATACTGGCCGCCGGAATCGATCAGGAAGATTTCGTTCATTGCCAGCACGCGGTTTGATTCCGCCGTCGCATGATAGTGCGGGATGGCGGCGTGCGGACCCGCCGCCGGGATCGACTCGAAGGACAGGTCCTTCAACTCGCCGGTCTGCTCACGGAACCATTTGAGCTTGGCCGCTGCCTCGAGTTCTGTCAGCTGGCCGTTTGGTGCCTCGCCTTCGAGCCAGCGCAGGAAGCGGCTCATGGCGACTCCGTCGCGGCGCTGGGCGGTGCGGGCACCTTCCTGCTCGATGGCGTTCTTGCGCGCCTTGGGCAGGATGCAAGGGTCGGCCCCGGTTGCGAGCGTGGCCTTGGCTTTCGCCAGCACCTCGCGGATGCGGTCAGGTGTCCAGGCCGGATCGACCAGCACACGGGCCTTGGCTTTGCCAAGCGCCTTCAGTGCCGCTTCGATCTCCGATGGTGGCCTGGTCACGGCGATCTTCTTCAGATGCGCTTGCACGTCCTCGGTGAGTTTTTCCGGGGCAATGAAGATTTCGGCCTTGGCCTTGGCGTGGAGGATGGCATAGGCGGCAACGACCGGCGTAAAGGGCACGTCGAAACCGCGCAGGTTGAACACCCAGGCCACCGAATCCGGTTGCGTCAGCACCACGGCATCATGTCCGGCGATGGCCTTTTGCATGTCCTTTAGCTTATCGGCGGCGGAACG
>JANLTS010000613.1:0-3622 GCA_031363045.1 Hyphomicrobiales bacterium | reverse complement strand
CGGCTTGTGACCCTGCAGCCGCCGCAGTCCATATCTTCACTGCCGCATTAGCTGGCGTGTCAGAACCATGGCTGCTCAAGCAATATCCACGACGCTCTAAATACGCTTCAAGAACGAAATGCGAAAGGTCACGTCGCAATTGGGCATAAATTCCCAACCTTGCATGGAGCCTTCGACATTCACCATTTCGGTCGCACCCGTCAAAGCTGCGGAAACCGAGGTGAATGCTATCTTGGGCGTAAAGCCAATAGGAGAATCGAAATTGACAAGCGCGCGGGCCTTGACAGCCTTTGGCGTGCCAGTGAACCTGGCCCCTTCCAAAACATAGTTGAAGGCGATGAAGGAGTTGTACAACGACAGAGTGGATGCATCGGGATTGCCAGCAAGATTAGACGGCATCCAGCGCGCATTGATACGGCTCTCAACCGGGTTAAAATCGCAGCTCCCCTGGGAGCCGGTCACCATCAAACGGCCGATGAATATCGCTTCCGCCCTGGCGCTGGAAGCGAAAGTCAAGGCGGTGGCCAAGGCTGCAACGAGAATGATTGGCTTGTTCATGGTCATACCCGAAATGATGTCAAAGGAGTTTGCGCAATCAAGGGCGCAAGGTTACGGCGATGTTGCTCCGCGCGACGCAGCCCGGCATTTCGTCGAAATTGGTGATCTCGGACTTGATCTGGATGAACGGCGTGGTGGCGGTTACCGTAGCTGGCTCTTGCGAGGTGAAGCGCACTTTGCTTCCGGGGGGCGTACCGGCAAAGTCGAATATGACGGTGTTGACGACTGGCTTGAATGAGCCGGTAAACTTTCCCGTTGGAACGTAGTTGTATGCACCGGCCGGGAAGAAAAGCGAAAGACCCGAGTTGGATGGGTTGTCACCGACGCCAGCGGGGCGATAGCGTGCCACGAAAGTGCTGCCAGTGGGGTCATAGTCGGCGCACGTTCCGGTGAAACCGGTGACCATGGCCACACCTTCGAACCGGGGTTCTGCCAAAACCTGTCCGGCAGACAAGACGGCGGTAGCAGTGACTATCGACATGATCGGCAATCGCATATCGTCCTCCTCAGTCTAGAGGAAACACTAACCAAAAGCCGGATGTCGGGCAATCCCCATTGTCGAATGTTGAAAGGCCCCTAAACCTTCATCTCCACGAGTCTTGATTTGGCGGCGAAGTAAGCGTCGCCGGTGTTTTTGAAATCGCCGCAGTCAAGTGGTGCGCCCTTGCCGAAGCTTTCGCAGAACTGCGAACCGTTGGCCGACCATGAACCGACGCCGGCACCCTTCGAGTCGTCCTGATAGCTGAAGCTGCCATCGGCATTGTAGGTGACGAAGCCATTGCCATCGGACCTGGTGTACTGGAAGGTCTTGCCGGATATGGCGCCGCGAATTTGCTCGGCGGTGAAATTGCTGATTGGCACTGGTTCCTTGTCGGTGGTGGCGGATGTGCCGCCATTGGTGATGCGGACGCCCTCGGGCCCGTTGGAACAAGCGGTCAAGGCCAGCGCCAGGCCAGTGATGCTCAGTGCACGAATGATCGTAACGTTCAAATTCATTGTCCTCAAACCAGTGCCGCGCCATGTGCCATAGCTCAGGCGCGCCTTCAAGCGATTTGCCCCAGAAGCGGGAGCAGCCCGCTCAAAGCTTCGATGCGGCGGAAGCGGGGATTATCCTCCGGCGCCTCTTCGTGTTCCAAAACCCAGGTCAGTTCATGCGGCACATGAATGCCCCAGCCGCCAGCGGCGATCACCGGCACGACATCGGATTTCAGCGAATTGCCAATCATCATCGCATGCTCCACGCCATCGCCGTGGCGCGCGAAGATACGCGCATAAGTCTGTGGAGTTTTTTCGCTGACGATCTCGACAGCGTTGAAATAATCGCCGAGGCCGGATTGCGCCAGCTTGCGTTCTTGGTCGAAGAGGTCGCCCTTGGTGATGAGCAGGATGCGGTATTTGCCTGCCAGTGCCTCGAGCGTCTCATGCACATGCGGCAGGGTTTCCACAGTGTTCTGCAGCATCTCACGTCCAAACGACAGAATCTCTGCAATGACGCCCGGAGCAGTTTGTCCATTGGTCACCTCAAGCGCGGTTTCGATCATCGACAGCGTGAAGCCTTTGACGCCATAGCCATAGAAGGCGAGGTTGCGGCGCTCGGCCTCGAGCAGGCGCGCCGAAATCACCTGGTGTTCGCCATGTTCCGACAACAGTGCCGTGAAGCGCTGTTCGGTCATGCGGAAGAAGGTTTCGTTCTGCCACAGCGTGTCATCGGCATCAAAACCGATGGCGGTGATAGTGGCTTTCGGCACCTCAAGCGCCCTTCGAGGCGCGGACGGTGACCGGGGTGCCGACGATGACATTTTCGAACAGATCGGCCACATCCTCGTTCAGCAACCGCACGCAGCCCGACGACATGGCAAGGCCGATCGACTTCGGCTCATTGGTGCCGTGAATGCGGTAGAGCGTATCGGCGCCGTTGGCATAGAGATAGAGGGCGCGCGCGCCCAAGGGGTTTTCCGGGCCACCGGGCTGGCCGTTCACCCATTTCTTGGCGCGTTCGTCGCGGTCCACCATTTCACGCGGCGGCACCCAGCGCGGCCAGCGGCGCTTCATGCCGATCTGGGCGCTGCCGGCCCAGGCAAACCCCGCGCGGCCAACACCGACGCCGTAGCGCTTGGCCTGGCCATAGGCCAGCACATGGTAAAGGAAACGGTTGTCGGGATCGACCACCAGGGTTCCAGGTTGTTCGGTCCCGTCGAAGTCCACCATCTGGCGGCGGAACTTTTTCTTGATCTGGCGCGGGTTGACGAGTTCGACCGGGAAGTCGATTTCCGACTCTGGCGGCGGCAGCAGGGCGGGATCGAAATATTGCTCTTCGGTGGCCATGAGCTTGCCGCCGAGGCTCGCCTTGGAGCCATCGTCGAACTCGACGTAGGGGTCATCGGCCAGCGCCTGTGGCGCCGCACCTATGAGAGCCATGCCACCGGCCATGAAGCGGCGGCGGGAAAGGCGGGACATCATGGGGTCAAACCTGCAATTATTCCGGTGTTTGGGCACATGCTATCACGTCCCGCCGGGGCAGGACTGTGATCGGCGTGTGTCCCAATTGTGGCGGCGCAGGGTGTCTTAAGAGGCGACCGAGAAGGTGGCCTTGCCGGCCTGATAGGTTTCGGGCGCGGCCCCGCGCGAGAACGGATAGCAGCTCATCGGCACACCGCCCGGCAGGAAGGCAGCCGGATCGAAGCTTTCACACAGCTGGCCGTCCTTGGTGGTCCAGCGGCCCTTGGTGGTGCCCTTGCCGTCAACCTCGACGAGGGTCGAGCCATCGGCGGCATAGAGCGTCGTGCCGGTGTTGTTGGGCCCCTGGAAGCGCCAGCTCTTGCCGGCCAGAATGGTGCGGATCTCGGTGGCCGAAAGCCCTTGCGGGGCCAGCGGTTCGCCAGTGCTGCCGCTGTCGGAAGAACCGCCCAAGGAGCAGCCTGCGGCCAGGACACCCACAGCTGCAAGGCTTGCCAGCCGGTATCCAATGCTTGTCTTCAAGGCCATCAGCGACGCTCTCCCGTTCAGTCCCACTCTGGAACAACCCCATACACAATTGCCGCGTGCGAAGAAAGACGGCACACCC
>JANLTS010000598.1:0-21943 GCA_031363045.1 Hyphomicrobiales bacterium | reverse complement strand
CCGCGAGAACACCAACGTCACCAATAACCAGACCGCCAGCTACATCAGGCTTTACGACGCCGGGGGAACGGCGCTGGGGCCAGCGCTTGTCGCCAACAACGCCTCGGCTGGCGATCCGCAGGATATCAGCGTCACCGAAATGGCCGATGGGCGCCTGCTTGTCGTGTGGTCGGATTATGTTTTCAGCGCGCCACCGGGCGATGGCTCGGGCGGCTCGATCCGGGCGCGCTTCCTCGATCCGGTGAGCGGCATCTTCAGTCCACGGATTAATGTCAACACCACAACCCTCAATGACCAGGTCGACCCGCAGGTGGTGGCCATGCCGGACGGTCAGTGGGTGGTGGTGTGGACCGACAAGAGCAAGACAGGCGGCGACGATGAGGACAGTGCCGTCCGCATGCAGGTGTTCAATGCCGCGGGCGCCAAGGTCGGCACCGAGATTTTGGTCAATACGGAAACCCATTTCGAGCAGGAAAATCCGGTCATCACGGTGTTGAAGGATGGCCGCTTCGTCGTCGCCTGGCAGGACAACAGCCAGACCGGCAGCGACCAGTCCGGCTACGCGATCCGCAGCCAGATGTTTGATGCGCGCATTGCCGCCATCGATGTCGATGGCACCGCTAATGCCGATTCCTATCAGGGCACGGAATTTGCTGATACCATCGAAGGTCTCGCTGGCAATGACGCCATTCAGGCCGGCGGTGGCAGCGATTTCATCTTCGGCGGCATCGGGTTGGACTTCCTGTTCGGCGAAAGTGGCAATGATGAGCTTGATGGCGGCGACGGCAATGACGAGCTCGATGGCGGTAATGGCAACGACACCTTGAAGGGCGGCACCGGGAACGACAAGATGAAGGGTGGCGATGGCGACGACATCTATTACGTCGATAACGTGCTCGACGTGGTGACCGAGCTTCCCAACCAGGGCACCGACACGGTCCGGACGACTCTGCTGTCCTATACGCTGGGTGCCAATGTCGAGAACCTGATCTACGACGGCACAATCAAGATTGCGGCCAAGGGCAATGGCCTCGACAACCAGATCACCGGCGGCAACAACGGTGATCTCTTCAATGCCGACAGCGGCGGAGCCGACACGTTCTTCGGCGGTGGCGGCAATGATACAATGGACTTCCGTTTGGTTGGGTCGGCAACGATTAATCTCTCAACCGGCGTGATGGCAGGAACGGCGGCGGGTGACACGTTCAATTCCATCGAGACGTTCTTCGGGTCGAACACAGCCGCCGATACGATGACAGGCGGCGCATCTGCCATCACCTTCTATGGCGGTGGCGGCAACGACAAGCTCACCGGCAGCTCAGCCGCCGACTTGCTGTCGGGCGGCCTCGGCAGCGATGTGTTGTCAGGCGGCGGCGGGGCTGACACGGTTTGGGGCGGCGGCAGCAACGACAAGATGAACGGTGGCAGCGCTGCCGATGTTTTCTGGTTCACCACGACCGTTCAAGCCGGCGGCTTCGGTACTGACACGATCTTCGACTTCGCGGACGGTTCGGACAAGATCAAGTTCGCATTGCAGGTTGCCGATACAATGCGCGACTTTACCATTCAGAACAACAACACTTCGCAGGTGTCGCTGGTGATGGCCGAGGGCACCATCGTCATCAAGGGCACCGGCAACATCTTCATTTCGTCGGCCGATATCATCTTCGGTTAGCGGAAATGATACTCCGTCTACGGAGCAAATACCCTTCGAGGCTCGCTGTGCTCGCACCTCAGGGTGAGGGATTCTACCTCTGTCCCTCATGCTGAGGGGGCCGCGAAGCGGCCCTCGAAGCATGCGCCTCGCGGTTAGGCTTTCCGTTACTGGCCGCCCATCTTCATCGGGTCGACGCCATTGACGGTGACGCTGCCTGTGGGCGTGCTCTCGATTTTCCACGAGAGATAGTCGCCATCGGCCTTGGCCATGCCCTTGGCGATGATGACCATCGGCGCCATTTGCTGCATGCCCATTTCAGGCGGTGCCGCCTGCAGCGCCGCCATGATCGCATCGAGACCTTTAAGCTTGACGGTGGCCTGGCCCGAAGGCATCGCGGCAGGACCCGCCACCATGCTGCCTTCGGCCTTCAAGTCGAAGATCGAGGCGATGATTTCGCTGGGGCCTAAGCCCACCGTCACGGTGCCGTTGGGCAGCAGGGCTTGCAGCAGTTGCTGCTCCATCTCCTTCGGCAATGGAGGCTCTTTGTTCAAGTCCAGATTGTCAATGATGAGCTTGGCGGGTGCCGCCAGATTGAAACCGGCGACATTGAAATCCACGGTGAAGTTCTGCGGCACCAGGCTCACCGCCCAAGGTGGAATAATGCCGTCCGGCGCCTTGAAGCCGGTGACGGCAATCTTCTCGCGCAGCGCGCCGCTCTCGACGATGCCATTGGCATCAATCACGAGATCAACCTTCTGGATGCCGAACTGGCCGAGCATGGTGTTGACGCCCAATTCGTTCAGCGTACTGGTGCCCGAGATATTGGCGAACAGCGGCAAGGCGGCGCGCAGCTTGTCCTTCAACTCGGCCTGACCGGTCTTGATCGCCGCTTCCGAAGGGTGCGCCACGAGCCAGGCGGCAATTGCCATCATCGCCTTGGGCTTGAGGCCTTTGATAGCGGCATCACTGCTGCCGCTGGGCGAGGTGACCGAGATATCCATGGGCGGCATCGAGCCATCGGGTGCTGCCGGCATCGAAATGGTCTCGCGGAGCTCGGTGTATGTTGATTTCATTGTGCCGCTGGCGTCATCGGCGCTGCCGCTCATCGCCGTTTCATAATGCATGGCAGCAATCGTGTAGGCGACTTTCGATGTGGTGGCGCGATCGGTAACGACCTGGTCGACGGCGAGCTGGCTGTAATCGGTCACCGAACTTTCCATGGCGCCCAGCGCTTCATCGAAAATGCCGGTGCCCTTGATGCTGCCAAGGCTGATTTTCATGTCGATCTTGCCATCGACCTTCAGCGCGAAAGACAGCGGCTGGTCCTGGTCGACCTTCCACTTGCCGCCCCCCTGATCAGTCAGGCTCAAGACGATGGGGGTGACCGAGGCCGAGGCGCCCGGTTCTTTCACCTTGGCAATATAAGGCGCGAGATCGAGTGTCGCGGTGTAGGAATCGCCCGCAGGGGCCACCGTGACGACACCCGGCTCGTCGCCGAGATATGACTGGAACAGAGCCGTCAGGCGCTGCGCCTCGTCAGCCGATGCGGCGGCGAGTGCTATGGTGCTGCTCGACAGCAGCAGCGCGAAGGTCAGCAGGGCGGCGGAGGTTTTCATGGGCGTTGGTCCCGGTTTGGATCAGCGCGCAGCCAAGCATCCGCCGCCTGCAACGTCAACAGCCGGATTTAGGCTTTGCGCTTGTGCTTGCGGCGCTGCTTTCTGGAGGACGAGTCATCGTTCGAATCGTCATCGTTGTCATCCGAACCCTGATCATCGTCGTTGTCATCTTCATTGTCGTCATTGCCGCCGTGGTCGTCGTCGCCACCGTGGTCATCGTCATTGTCGCCAGAGTCGTCATCATTGCTGTCATTGCCGGAATGCGACGAGCCGCTGTCCTTGGCCAGGGCTGGCGCCAAGGCGGCAAAGGCCGGGACGGTGAAGGCTGCGGCGGCAATCGTGCCGAGGCGGAGGAGGGCGATACGGCGGCTGAGAAGGTCTGACATGGGGTAATCTCCAGTTGCGGTGTTTGGCCTCTCTTCGAAGCTTGAAGCAACTCTACGCCCGTTTACCACACAGCATGCTGATGCACCCCGTCAGCCAAATGTCAGGGTTCCGCCGCGCCGCCGCCGCGATTCAGACATAGGCCCATTGCTTGATGCGCCCCGGGTTGGAAACAAAGTCAAACGGAGCTCTCCCATGAAACTTATGCCTCTCGCAGCATTGCTGCTCGCAACCACCGCCGCAACGCCGGTCTTGGCGGCTGATATTCCCGCACTCTCGAAAGTCGATGCCGTCACCGTGTTCCCGAGCGGGGCCGAAGTGACACGCGTTGCCGAGGCCAGGATCATGGCCGGCGAGCACGCGCTGGTCTTTGAGGGCCTGCCCGGCGACCTGATGGCCGAAACCATCCGCGTCGAGGGCGATGCGCTGGGCAAGATCGAGATCGGCTCGGTTGACGCCCGCATGGTCTATGTCGGCTCCAGCGATGTCGATGCCAAGCGCAAGACCATGGAAGCGCAGATCGTGGCGCTGCAGGACGAGCGCTCGGTGCTTGACCAGACGATCACCGATGCCGAATACCAGAAGAGCCTGATGCAGCAACTGGCATCGGGCGCCTTCACTGCACCTGTCAAGGAAGGCGAGGGCAAGAGCTTCGGCGCCACCGATCTGGGGCAATTGCTCGATCTCGTCGGCGGCAAATTGCAGACACTGTCGAAGCTGGTGCTCGACGCGCGCGTGCGTCAACGCCAGATCGACCAGATGACCGGCGACATCTCGAACCAGATCGCCATGCTGGCGCCAGCCGAACAAGCGCGTATGCAGGTGACGGTGCATCTGGCCGCTCCTGCCGAAGTCACCGGCACGTTCCGCCTCAAATATCGCATTGCCGGTGCTGGTTGGCAGCCGGTCTATGACGCGCGGCTCACTTCGCCGGAAGACGGCAAGGCGTCCAAAATCGAACTGGTGCGCCGCGCCGCCGTCATGCAATCGACAACCGAAAACTGGAGCGATGTCGCCTTGACGCTGTCAACGGCGAGGCCCGTGGGTGCGACAGCCGCACCCGATATCCTGCCGCAGCTGATCGATGGCTACGACACCGGCAGGGCCTCGAACTATTCGCGCCGTGACGCGGCAAAGCTCGAGGCGCCGGCACCGGCGAGCGAGGCCCTCATCAGTGGCATGGCCCAAGATGCGGCGCCGGAGAAGGACGAGTTGAAGAAGCTGAAGGAAGTCCAGCAGATGCAGGCGGAGATCGAGATCGCCGGCTTCCAGGCGCTCTATGCCATTCCGGGCCGCGTCTCGATCGACAACACCGGCACCGCCAAGAACGTCCGCATCGACACCAGCGAGATCGCCGCCAAGCTCACCGCGCGCGCCGTGCCGAAGCTCGATCCCAATGCCTACCTCACCGCCACCTTCACGCTCAACGGCGAAACTCCGCTGCTGCCCGGCACGGCGATGCTCTATCGCGACGGCGTGTTCATGGGGCAGGGCTATCTGCCGCTGTTGTCACCGGGCGAGGAGACCAAGCTCGGTTTTGGTGCCGATGACCTGATCAAGGTGAAGCGCGTTGAAGTGAAACGCCAGCGCGGCGAGGAGGGCCTCATCACCACCTCCAACATCGATGAGCGCGCCTATGACATCACGGTCAAGAACCTGCATGGCTTTGCTATTCCCGTAACGGTGATCGACCAGATGCCCTATTCGACGCAGGAGGACATCACCGTGGAAACCATGCCCGGCATGACACCGCCCACGTCGAAGGATTTCGAAAAGAAACGCGGCGTGCTGGCGTGGAGTTTCGATCTCGAACCGAAAGCCGAAAAGGTCCTGAAGCACGGCTTCAAGATCACCTGGCCCGAGAACATGGAAGTCGGCATGAACGTGAATTGAGGCAAAGCGCCCTCATCCGGCCTTCGGCCACCTTCTCCCATTCTGCGAACGGGAGAAGGCACTCTTGATGAGAACTCCCTTCATTAAATTTGCCGCCCGTGCGTCTCCAGCGCCTTCTCCCGTGGCAACGCCATGGGAGAAGTTGCCCGACAGGGCGGATGAGGGCCGACATGCATTCGGTCTGTTTGCCATAAGCTTACATCCTTGATAGCCTGTAATTTCTAACGCTCACGTTGGCAATCAGGACAGGAAAAAAATCATACGCACAATCTTGGCAGCGGCTGCAATCGTCATGGCAATAGGATCGGCTGCGAACGCGGAAGTCGTCGGTTCTGCCCCGGCCTTTGGGGGGCCAACGCAATCCACTGTTGTGTGTTACTATTCGAATATCGGCAACTCGTCGATCTCCTTCAGCAGATCCATAATCTTGGTCGAGCCTGGTGACCCCGTCACCGAATCCGCCGAGTTTTGTATTGGCCTGATTGGAGCTGGCCAGCGCTGCCGCACCGTGTCGGTGACGATCGTCAACAATGGCGCGCATTGGTGCCGCGCTGTCGTCAATGACAAGGCTCAGCTGCGCGGTCGCATGGAAATCCGCGACAGCTCGGGAACCGTGCTCAGTACCGAAGAGATCCGCTAGGCGGGAGCCACTCAGACACCTTCTCTCGCTGGACGGGAGACGGCACGTGGGTGCGGATTGCCCGTACCCGATCCTCCGTTCGTGAAATTCCTGTGCCTTCCCCGACGTTGCTTCGCCGCGCTATCTCTGGTAGCATCGTCTTCGAGCGGGCGCGTTTGGAATCAGCGGAGAATTCATGGCAAAGCTGTCATCCGGTCTGCTTGGCGTCGGCCCAGGCGCCGCTGGCCTCGATCAATTGGACTATACGATTTCCTCGCTGTTCGACTACAGCGATGCGGAATTCACTCCCACTGAGGTCAGGTACTTCAACAACAGCAAGAACGATATTGTGTTCACCGGCGAAAATCTCACCGGCGATTTCGCTTCCGGTTTCACGGGCGGCACCATCACGTCGATCCGGATTCAGGTTGACGACACCTATGTGATGGAGCTCGAAGCCGTCGAGATCGATGCGAAAGATCTCTTCGATGCCGGCGTGGCCGATCCCCTCAAGCTGCTGTGGACGCTGGCCCTGGGCGGTGACGATAATATCATCGGCACGTCACTCAAAGACAATCTCTTTGGCTATGCCGGCAATGATTTCATCACGGGCTCGGACGGCAAGGATGTGATCTCCGGCGGCGCCGGTCACGATTCGCTGGCTGGTGGTGCTGGTGCCGATAATTTGTCGGGCGGGGCCGGATTCGATGCTGGATACTATGCCTCTTCAAACGCCGGGGTCACCGTCGATCTGTCGCTCAGCGGCCCGCAGGTTTCGGCTGGCGATGCCAATGGTGACATCCTGTCCGGTATCGAAACACTGGTCGGCTCGGCGACGGCGGGCGACGAATTGACCGGCGATTCCGGCCAGAATTTTCTGTCTGGACTTGGTGGCGCCGACAATCTCGATGGCGGCAAGGGCGATGACGCGCTGCAGGGCGGTTTAGGTGCCGATTTCATGTTCGGCGGCGCCGGCAATGATTCCGCCAGCTATGCGCTGGCGGCCGTCGGGGTAACGATCGAGTTGTCGATCGCCACTCCACAGGTCTCTGCCGGCGAAGCTTCGGGCGATGTGCTGGTCGGTATCGAGAGCCTGGTTGGCTCGCGCTTTGATGATATTTTCCGCGGCAACAGATCGGACAATAGCTTCTTTGGCAATGCCGGCGCCGACCTTCTCGATGGCAAGGGCGGCAACGACACCGCCGGTTACCAAAACTCGAGCATCGGGGTGACCATCGATCTGACGCTGACCACGGCCCAGGCTTCGGCGGGCGATGGCGATGGCGATATCCTCTCGAATATCGAGAATCTGTTTGGCAGTTCCTTGGCCGACAGGTTCCTCGGCAGCGATGCGGACAACGTCCTCACCGGAGGTTTCGGTGGCGATACGCTCAACGGGCGTGGCGGCAGCGATAAGTCATCCTATGCGCCATCGGTCGCCGGCGTTACCATCGACCTCAATCTCACCGGACCGCAAGTGTCTGAAGGCGACGGCGGCGGCGACGTTTTGAAAAGCATCGAAAATCTCATTGGCTCGCGCTTTGACGACACGTGCATCGGCACCGATGGGCCAATGTGTTCAAGGGCGGACTCGGCGCCGACCGGCTGGATGGCGGGGCCGGAGCGGACATTCTCGCGGGCGAGGGCGGCTTCGACACGTTCGTTTTCGCTGACGGCTATGGCAAGGACACGGTCTCTGATTTCGTCGCCGGCCGGGATTCGGGCGACAAACTCGAAATCGACATTGGCGGGATATCAAGTTTCGCCGATCTGATGTCGCACGCGGTGCAGGTGGGTCTCAACACGGTGTTCACCTTCACTCCAGGCACGGTCCTGAAACTCACCGGCGTCGATATGGCCGATATAAATTCCGGAGATATCAACATTATTTAAGTGGGGAGCGCGATGCTAGACTTGCCGCCTCCACCCGTCACCACTTCCGGAATCTTGCGCAGTCATTCCAAACCTTCTGCCGCCGCGCGGGAGAAGCTTTGGAGTGGAAAAGTAATACTTGACGGCTGTCAAATATCTACATGCCAAATTGGCGCCAAAAGTCGTGGAAAAGACGTGCTTTTTACGGCGGTTTGGCGCTCTATCTCATGGCTTTTGTCGAAAAACACGTGCTTCAACGCATTGATTCCCATGTGTTTCCCATTCGTAGGAATTGTTTCACGTGAAACATCGTGCCCGAAACCCCGTCCGAAAAAATTCCGGCCCTTCGCCAACCCCAAACCGGCAATTCCACTCCTTGTCCACATCTCCCATTTGCCTTGGTCCGCCATTCGTGTATGAGCCCACAACGGCCCCGGCGGACAATTCCTGCACGGGGCCGTTCGCATGTGTGATGGGAGCCTGATATGGCAAATGTGGCGGTGGTCGGCGCGCAGTGGGGCGACGAGGGCAAGGGCAAGCTGGTAGACTGGCTGTCGGAGCGCGCCGATGTCGTGGTGCGCTATCAGGGCGGCCACAATGCCGGCCACACGCTGGTGATCGACGGGGTCACCTACAAGCTCTCGCTGCTGCCATCGGGGATCGTTCGCCCCGGCAAGCTGTCGGTCATCGGCAATGGTGTGGTCATCGACCCATGGGCATTGATCGCCGAGATCGCCAAGCTGTCGTCGCAAGGTGTTGATGTCAGCCGCGCCAACTTGCGGATCGCCGGCAATGCGACGCTGATCCTGCCGCTGCATGGCGAACTCGACCAGATGCGTGAAACCGCCGCCGGAGCCGCCAAGATCGGCACCACGGGGCGCGGCATCGGCCCAGCTTACGAAGACAAGGTCGGCAGACGGGCCATCCGGGTCAATGATCTGGCCGATCTCTCGACCATCGGCCCCAAGGTCGATCGGCTGCTGGCCCATCACAATGCGCTGCGCCGCGGGCTTGGCCAGCCGGAAGTGAAAGCCGCCGATCTGGTAGCGCAGCTGGCGGAAGTGGCACCCAAAGTGCTGGTCTATTCCGATGCTGTTTGGGCGCTGCTCGATGACGCCAGGCGCGAGGGCAAGCGCATCCTGTTCGAGGGCGCGCAAGGCATCCTCCTCGACATCGACCATGGCACCTACCCCTATGTGACCTCCTCCAACACGGTTGCCGGGCAGGCGGCGGCGGGCTCCGGCCTCGGGCCATCGGCCATCGGCTATGTGCTGGGCATCGCCAAGGCCTATACGACGCGGGTGGGCTCCGGCCCGTTCCCGACCGAGCTGTTCGATGAAATCGGCGAAGGAATTGGCCAACGCGGCCGCGAATTTGGCACGGTGACAGGCCGCAAGCGGCGCTGCGGCTGGTTTGATTCCGTGCTGGTGCGGCAGGCGATCAAGACCAGCGGAATCCATGGCATCGCCTTGACCAAGCTCGATGTTCTCGACGGGTTGGACGAGATCAAGGTCGGCGTCGGCTACGAGCTCGATGGCAAGCGCATTGAGCGCTTCCCGGCTGCTGAAGAGGCCCAGAAGCGGGTTGTGCCAGTCTACGAAAGCTTTGAAGGCTGGAAGGGCACAACGGCCGGCGCCCGGAGCTGGGCGCAGCTCCCTGCCCAGGCCATCAAATACGTGAAATACCTCGAAGAGCTGATCGAATGCCCGGTGGCTCTGCTGTCAACCAGCCCAGAACGTGACGATACAATCCTGATGAAGGACCCGTTCGAGGACTGAGCAGCGCGCTATTTGCGCTTGCCATTCCCCGGCCTGAGCGATTTGCCGAGAATGTGCTCGTCCCTGCCGATGACATGCGCGGTGGAGCCGACGATCAACGGATCGGGGCCGGTTACCAGCTTGCGGTTCTTGTTGGGGTAGGGGAGCGATGACAGGAAATACTGCATGCAATTCAACCGGGCGCGTTTCTTGTCGTCGGATTTGATGATGGTCCACGGCGCATCGGCGGTATCGGTGTAGAAGAACATCGCTTCCTTGGACTCGGTGTATTCGTCCCACTTGTCGACGGACGCCTTGTCGATGGGCGAAAGCTTCCATTGCTTGAGCGGATCGTTCTGGCGCTCGGTGAAACGGCGCAGCTGCTCTTGGCGCGTGACCGAGAACCAGAATTTGAACAGCTTGATGCCGGAACGGACGAACATGCGCTCAAGATCAGGGCATTGGCGCATGAACTCAAGGTAGTCGTTGGGCGTGCAGAAACCCATGACACGCTCAACACCGGCGCGATTGTACCATGAGCGGTCGAAGAACACGATCTCACCGCCAGCCGGCAAGGTTTCGACATAGCGTTGGAAATACCACTGGCTGCGTTCGCGGTCGTTGGGCTTCTCCAGCGCTGCAACACGGGCGCCGCGCGGGTTGAGGTGTTCCATGAAGCGCTTGATGGTGCCGCCTTTGCCAGCGGCATCACGGCCTTCGAAGATGACGATCAGGCGTTCGCCCTCAGCTTTCACCCAGTTCTGGACTTTCAGCAGCTCGACCTGGAGCTCTGCCATCTGGTCCTCATAGGCCTTGGTGCCAAGCCGGTTCTTATAGGGAAATTCGCCTGTTTCGAAGGCGTGGCGGATGGCTTCGGGATCATGGCGCAGTTGGCTCGGCAGCATGCGAGGAGCGGTGGCGCCAGCATCTGGTTCGACGGCTGCCGGTGCCGGCGGAGCGGTTAAAGTGACATCGGACATGGCGGTTCCCTCGTGCTGACGCGTTCAAGCTTGCCAGCCTGAACATGCCCGAGGGACTTGCCTTTGATTTCGATCAACAGGCGACGCGTTCAGAAATCGCGGCGTTCGACGAAGTAGCCGTAAAGCGAGGTGAAAATCGACGCGTTGAACAGGGTGAGGAAGAGCTTCAGCACCGCATCGGCCAGCAGCAGGAAGACATTTGCGGCAGTGGGACTGATGGGGCGCAACACACCGGTGGCCAGCATCAGGATGAGCAACATGGCGAAGACGACGGCGGCATTGAGCAGGAACACGCCGAGGATCGGCCAGAAGCTGCCCTCTGTGGCTTTCCAAGCGTCACGGAACCCGAAGTCGCCGCGCCCCAGCGCCACGGCGGGAAGCTTGATCGACAGGCGGGTGACAATCGTTCCAGCCACCAGGCTCAGCGGCAGGAGAAGAATACCGGCGCCGGGAACCAGGAGCGAAATCATCAGGGCAAGCAGCATCGGCACGGCGATCAACAGCATGATGAGCAGCGAGTTTCCGGCATAGCGCAGCACCGGGCCATCGACTCTCGAGGGTGATCCCATCTCGTCACGCAAGATGAAGCGGTGCCAGCTCACCGCCATCGAGCAGAAGCCGATGAAGCCGACAATCCCGGTTGTAATCTGCAACAGTAAGGGCAGGTCGAATTTGGGATTCTGCATATCTGGAGGGCCGATGAGCAGTTCGACCAGCCCAAGCAGAAACAGCAAGGGAATCCAGAACATCCCAATGCGAAGGGCCGCCGACCGGTAGGTGTAGACCGAGTTGAAGGCGTGCGAGATCGCTTTGATGGGAGAGAGTGTCCGCATGCTGTCCGCTGTTTCTGGTGGCCGGACCCTAGTCGTCTGCTTGACGAAAGAAAAGCTGGAAATGGCGGGCGTCAGGCCGCTGATTTCTTTGTATCCTGTTCGCGCGCGCGGCGGCTAAGGCCGTTGGCGAAGTTGCGCAGGATGATCGCCGCCAGGTCAGCAATTCTGGCCGGACGGTCGAGTAGGTAGCCTTGGGCGAGATCGCAGCCAAGATCACGCAAGGTGGCAAGCTGCCGGGCATTCTCGATGCCTTCGGCGGTGACGGTGAGGCCAAGGCCGTGACCGAGCTTGACGATGGAGCGGAGGATGCCCTTGGCGCTAGCCGATTCGTCGAGCGCGGTAATGAACGAGCGGTCGATCTTGAGCTTGGAGAACGGGAACTTCCACAGGTAACTCAGGCTGGAATAACCGGTGCCGAAATCGTCAAGCGCCACGGCAACGCCCATATCTCGCAGGATTCGCAGTTGGCGCAACACCACTTCGCTGTCATTCATCAACGTGCCTTCGGTGATTTCCACCTCAAGGCGGTAGCTCGGGTATTGATTGTTTTCCAGGGCCCGCCGCACGTCGGTGATGAGCGTGCCTGACATGAATTGCGATGGAGAGAGGTTGACGGCCACCATGAGATGAGCCGGCCACTGTTCCGCGATGCGGCAGGCCTCATCCAGCGCCCAAGCTCCGATCTGGTTTATCAGGCCCATATCTTCGGCAACCGGGATGAATTCGACCGGCGAAATGTTGCCAAGCTCAGTATCGTGCAGCCGTATCAGTGCTTCAAAACCATTCAATTCACCTGTGCGGATGTTGTAAACCGGCTGAAAATCGAGGTGAAAGTGACGCTGCTCGGTTGCTTCGGCCACGGCCCGCTTAACCGCCATCCGGCGGTTCGAATCCTTGGCTTGTTCGGGATTATAGAAGCCGTAGCCCGGTTCAACTTGCTCACGCACCGATATGATCGCAAGTTCGGCGCTGCGCATTAACTTGGTGGCAGTTTGTCCATCGCTGGAGCTCAAGGCAATTCCGCAGTGGCAACGGCAGGTAATTCTCATTCCATCAATTTCAGCTTCCGTTCCTAGCGCCAGTGAGATGTCCTTGGCGAGGCTTAACGCCGACATTGGGTCACTGGCATCTTCGACATATACAAGGAATGAGGCGCGGTTCGCGGTAGCTATTGCGCCGCGGCCCGCAACGATAGTAGCGATGCGACGTGCCGCCTCGCGGATCACCAATTCCTCGGTATGCTGACCATGTGTTCCGGCAATGGCCGACGCGCCGGTGAGTTCGCAAAGTATAAGGGCACTCGTCGTGCCATCTGCTCTGACGGTGAGATGTTCGTCAATTTTTTCGAGGAGGGCCGACTTCAACATGAAACCAGTCAGTTGGTCACGCTTCGACAAAGCCGCAAGCGTAAGCTCGAGCTGCGCTTTGTTGCGGGCGCGGTACCAGAATCCGAACAGTGGTGCAGCTATCAGCAGCACGCAAATGGCCACCGAAATTTGAGCGGAAGCCCGTGCAAAGAGTTCGTGACGTTCGGTCTGGTCGAGTTTGACGAGCAGCCAACCGACCGTGTTCGTTCCGGATTTGATTGGCATCAACGCCGAAGCAACGAAGCCCTGGCGGTCGCCTCGTTGAATCTGATGGAGGGTTATGCCGCCAGCGCTCGTTGCAAGGATTTCGGCGAAGCCTGGGTCGGTGGCACCGATTTGACGGCCCGCGGCTTCGCCAGGCCGGCTCTCGCCAGACCGTAGTTTGATGACGCCTGTCAAATCATAAACCGTGAAAGAAACAAATTGTCCGCTGGTCATGGAGCGGTCAACAATCATCCGGGCCGACGAACTTGGGGCTTTTCCTTCAGCGATTTGTGGCAAATCCAACATGTTGGACATGAAGTAAGAGGACCAGCGGGCAGCATCAATTCGGGTCTCGGCTTCCAAAAGCTCGCGAGTCGCCATGGTCACCAGCAGATAGCCCAGGGCTCCAATGCTGACACATAGCCCAATCAGCCCAAGGCCGGTGATGACCCTTATCCGAACTAGCGCACTGATCTTGCCAAAGAGCATCAAGAGTCCCGAACCCAACGTCTTCCCAACCCTTTTCTAACCACTGGAATGAGAAATAAGAGTAAATTATGCTTGTTCGGGGCTGGCGCCGCAGCGGCATTGGATCAAATGGTTTATGGAGTGTTCAGAGTGTCGCTAAAAGTTGCACCAATAGCTGTGTTTGCTGGGGTTTGTGCACTTCTTGTTTGTGCTTATACAGCGCTGCAACCAGCGGCGGCGGCTACCTATCGCGACTACGCCGCGAGTCTCAACACCCATCCGCCTGGTGGGGCTAAATTCCGGCCGGACCTTGAGTTGGAGCTGGTGAAGCTTGCCAATGCCTACCGCTCGGAAGAAGGCAAGGGCCCATTGCAAGCCGACACGACATTCCAAGCGGTAGCACGTGCCCATGCAGCAGACATGATGATCAATGGCTTCATGGGCCACAAGGCGAGCACGGGTCACGATTTTGACAGCCGGGTCAGAGCCTTTGTCGAGGATATCACTCGCTATCCGGGCCTTGCCGAAAATGCGGCACGTGACACCCAGAAGACGCCGGTTGATGCGCGGAAAACTCGCGCCCTTTTCACGCAATGGGTGAAAAGCCGCTCGCACCGCAAGGCGCTGCTAAGCCGCAACTACCAGTTTGTATCGACGGGGGTCATTCAGACCGGCAATAAGATCTGGGCGGTACAGATCTTTTTTGCGGCACCGCGCGCCAAGGGCTTGTTTCAATAGGCCGAGGGAAACTTGTCGTCTTAACGGCAAACCGGCGGGAATTGGTTTTCCCGCCGATGCCAATGCGGGTGATTCAGGCAGTAGCAGCCGATGGCAAGGTTTTCGGCGCCAGCAGTCGTTGTGAAGCGTTCTTCACGGCTTTTTGCACCTTGTCGAAGGCCCGGACTTCTATCTGGCGGATCCGCTCTCGCGAGACGCTGAATTCCTGGCTCAGGTCTTCAAGCGTCGATGGGTCATCCTGCAGTCTTCGCGCCTCGAAGACGCGGCGTTCGCGATCGGTCAGCTTGCCCATGGCATCCTTGAGGAGGCCGTGACGCATGGAGCTTTCCTCACTCTGGGCCAGCACTTCTTCCTGGTTATCGGAATCGTCGACCAGAAAATCTTGCCACTCGCCTTCGCTGTCGTCGCGCAGATGGGCGTTGAGCGAAGTGTCGCCGCCGAGGCGGCGGTTCATCGAAATGACGTCGGCCTCGGTGACGCCAAGTTTCGTCGCGATGAGCTTAACCTGATCCGGACGGAGATCGCCTTCTTCCAGGGCTTCGATCTGGCTTTTCACCTTGCGCAAATTGAAGAACAGTTTCTTCTGGTTGGCTGTGGTGCCCATCTTCACAAGTGACCATGAGCGCAGCACAAACTCTTGAATCGAGGCCTTGATCCACCACATGGCATAAGTGGCAAGACGAAAACCCTTGTCCGGCTCGAACTTCTTGACCGCCTGCATCAGGCCGACGTTTCCTTCAGATATGACTTCGCCAATTGGCAGGCCATAGCCGCGGTAGCCCATGGCAATTTTGGCCACCAAACGGAGATGACTGGTAATCATCCGGTGAGCGGCCTTGGCATCGCCATGCTCTTTCCATCGCTTGGCGAGCATGAATTCCTCTTCCGGTTGCAGCATGGGGAACTGCCGGATGTCCTGGAGGTAGCGCTGCAGTCCGGCTTCGCCGGAGGCAATCGCGGGGAGGGAGGTCGTTTTGGCCATTCTGAAAGCCTTTCCTGTCGAAGTCGATCTTGTATTTCAAGATTACGTAGAAAATAAGACACCGGATGAGTTACAGATAATCAAGATTCCGTGTTGTTCAACCTCAATGCCGTGAGAAGCGTTGCAAAATCATCTGGCGCGGGGCTTTCGAAGTGCAGGGCCTTGCCGGTTCGCGGGTGGACGAAACCCAACGATGTGGCGTGGAGAGCCTGCCTGTTCAAGGCCTTGAGTGCATTTTGTGCATCTGGCCCGAGCTTTTTGGCGGAAGTGCGGAAGCCTGAACCATAGACTTGATCGCCCAGAAGCGGATGGCCGATATGCGCCAGATGCACCCTGATCTGGTGCGTGCGGCCCGTTTCGAGCTTGCAGGCAATCAGACAAGCAACTGTTGGCAAACCAAAACGTTCCACGACTTCATAGTGCGTAATGGCCTCGCGGGCATTGCCGCCGCGCGACACTGCCATTCTTTGGCGGTTGGCGGTGCTCCGGTCGATTGGCGCGTCGATCATCCCCAGGCGGCGCTCCGGCTGGCCCCAGACGATGGCCTGATAGGTACGTTCCAGCCTGCCGTCGCGGCCATGGGCGGCGAATTGTTCTGACAGGCCATGATGGGCCTGGTCATTCTTGGCGACGACCAGCAGCCCGCTGGTGTCCTTGTCGAGGCGGTGAACGATGCCGGGCCGCCTGACCCCACCGATACCCGACAAGCTGTCGCCGCAATGGGCAATCAAGGCGTTCACCAGGGTTCCGGTTTCATTGCCGGCTCCCGGATGGACGACGAGGCCGGCCGGCTTGTCAATGACGATGATGTCTTTGTCTTCGTATATGATCGACAGGGCGATATCCTCTGCCTTGGGCTCGGGTGCCACCGGTTGCGGAAGGGTGACGTTCAATGCGTTGCCCGGCTTCACCTTGTGACGTGATTCCGTCACTGTCTTGCCCTCGACAGCGACAGCACTTTCCGCAATAAGGGCCTGAAGCCGCGCCCGGCTGAATTCCGGAAAGGCGCGGACCAAGGCCAGGTCAAGCCGGCCGGTTTGATCGGCAACAGCGTCGAGAAGTCTGGAAGGTTCGGTCATGACGGATATGGATGAGTTCCCGCAGGTTCAGCAGGCGCCCGTGGCGGAGCCACCGTCGACGAAGCTGATTGTTGGTGCCGTCTATATCATGAGCGGCTTGCTTGTGTTGGCGTTCTTTGCGCTTGTCGGAGGTGTCATCTGGAAAGCGACGAGCAATGGCGCAAAGGACAACGCCGGACCGCCGCCGGTGATCGATCTCGGCTTGGCCGAAGGTGCGCGTGTCCAGGCCATGGACCTTGATGGCGACAAGATCGCAATCAATACCGGTTCGGAGATTATCGTTATCGATATCCGCAAGAATGCCGTGGTTTCGCGGATCGCCATAAAACCCAAGTAGCCTGCTTGCGCTGACGCGCCTGCCTCATTATAGGAGTGGCATTCCTCGGAGAGCTCCCTTCGTCTATCGGTTAGGACGGCAGCCTCTCACGTTGCAAAGGCGGGTTCGACTCCCGCAGGGAGCGCCAACATTCCGAGAAGCGTTAATTTCACTTCAATATCAACTACTTACATAGATACGCAGAAATTGCGGTACCCAATCATGGTACCCAATTTCGTACCCAATCGTTTCGATCACGGCGGGCTCATTTCTATGCCTTCGTGCTAAGCTATTGATTTGACTGGCCGTGCATGTCGCTAGCGGTGTGTCGCCCGTGCAGGATGCACCCCTAAGGGATGCATGAGATCAGCGCGGGGCCGATCATCGCGCCAATCCGTTGGACGTGCTCGTTATTGGAAGTCTGCCGAACCTTGTACCCCTCCGTCAAGCGTGGCCCCCGCCGTAACGGGCTGGGGTTAGAGAAGGCTGGCGGACGGGGCGTCCGGCCACTGGGGTTCCTACTTCCTCAATGACCGGCGCTAGGCGTTACGGCTACTTCTTCACCCTCGTCTTGGCAGTGATGCCGATTGCCAAGACTCGGTCTTGCCAGAGTTGCCAATTCGTGGAAACCTTTATCTCAATAGGCCGGTCATCCGGTGGATGTCGGTTTAGAGGCCAGATAAAGGCGTGTGCAACTCAAGACTGTTGGGGAAATCTCGACGTAACCATAAGTGAAGACACTATGTCGTTGACTTCCCTCCAAATTTAGCTTGTGTTTACTTTTGCCGGGGCCACGGCGACGATAAAAGTGGAGCATCGTGCTCCGATAAAGGAATGAAAGGCAAAATCTTGATCAAGAAGTATTTGTTGTGGGCTCTGTTGGCGCTGTGGTTTGTTCCAAGTTGGGCGAATGCCGCATCCATCAACTTCAACCCGGATTCAGTTTTTGATTTCGGAAATGTGAGCGTTGGAACGACCGCTTCCCAAACGGTTTCAGTGACGTTCGATTATCGTGATCCTGAATTCTTCACCGACACCTCGTTCGCCGAACTGCAAGACCCGTTCACGCGAGCGGTAAGTAACTGCAGCTATCGCGGATGCGACCTGTTGATTCAATTTGCACCAACCGTGGCAGGTGTGTTCACTCAAGACATGAGTGTCATTCTGTTTTTCAAGGTTATCGGCGGACGCGGAGATAAAGACGCGAGTATCTCGCGAACATATACAGTTACCGGCACCGGCATTTCATCTGTACCTGTTCCTGCTGCCTTGCCCTTGCTGGCCTCGGGTATCGGTGGACTCGGCCTCATTGGATGGCGCCGGAAGCGGAATACGGTTGCCTTGGATTAGTTTCTGCATCCAACATTCAACTGATACGGCGGCCATCCCGCGTACAGGGATGGCCGTTTCGCATCAAGAACGCTCCCACTATGCTACCGGCCAATTGTCCCTAAGGATTGCACAGGGGGCAGCCCGGCGGCCCAAGCCGGGTTAAGCCGCTGGCGTTGGGCTGGGAGTCGGGGTGTCGTCCTCGTCTTCCCAAGGCGGCTCAATGACCATGTCTCGCCAGACTTCCACAAGGCGTTCGGGCAGTTTTTCGGAGTAGAGTTGAAGGGCTCGAGCCGATATCGAATAGTTGGTTGCGAGCTTCATGCCAAACACCTTAGCAAACCGGATGGACCAATCCTTGGCTTGCGCCTCCACCCACTCGTCATCGTGCACGGCGGCGCTTCGCGTCTGTTTAAGCGCGTCGGCCCACCGCATGTCGAGGAGGTCATCAGGCGTGAACACCGGGAACGGCGTCCCAAGTCCATCATCCTGCATCTTCGTCAACAGCACTGCATGGGTGCTTCGCATGTTGGCAACGGTTCGCTCGGCCACCGTGGTCACTGCTGCTATCTCACTCTTGGACATTTGATTGACCTTACCGTGTGCTACGAGGCGCCAAGCTTGATCTAACTTATCGGCACGGGTCATGGGGAGTTTGTCCTTGCTGTTGAGGCGGATCGCCTCCACGCGAGCCTGAGTTAGGGTTCCGGTGAACACCGTGACGGGCACTGGGCCTATCGTAAGTGGCCGTTTCGGATCGCGCGTTGTCTGCACATAGGCGACGTGCCGGTGATGCCCATCGATCACGCGCCACCGCTCCCCGCTCCACCAAACAACAATGGGGTCTAGGAAGTGATCGGGCTTGCCTCTGAGGGCGCTTGCCAGCGTCGATGTATGAGCGGCGCCATCTGCCGCGTTGCCTTCAAAACTCCGTGGCTGAAAGACCGAGTGCGCCATCGCAATCTCATCGATTGGGAGTCGCGTTGGATTCTCATCCTTCGGCCTCTTCCCCGTCTTGCCTTCTGCAACAAGCCGGGCGTAGCCGGTGGAGTATGGTATCTTCTCACTCATGGACATGGTGTGGTTGCGCCTCCTAAGCGCGGTGTGAAAGTGTGGGGTTTCAACAAATCGTCAGCCAGCGGACTATCACGGGCGTCGCCAGTGCTGTTTACGCTGGGGTCTGACCTTGATCTTCGGCGGGGGCGGAACTATTGGCGTACCCCGTCCTCGTAAGCGTTTGATCGCCCGGTGTGCGTCTCGCCAATCGCTGCTGTGGTCGTTCACGGCGCGGCCTCTTCGGCACCCATGATCAACTTGACCGGGGCTTTCATGGCCTCTTGCGCTTTGTCATAGTCCATCGCCTCACGGCACTGGATGCCAAGTCCAATCGGCCCGAAGGTCTGCGCAAGCAACTCACCAAGAAATTCAAGCCGCTTGGGGTCGGTGTCGCGGTAGACGCGCTTGGTTTTCATCGTGACGGGGTTCCAATGCGTAGCGATGTTCGCATCAGTCAGGGTTCGGAAGCGGCGGGCCATCTGGTGAAAGAACGCCTTGTCGGTGACGTAACGCTTTTGGTCATGCCCGGCGATATATGCGACAGCGCAGCAACGAAGGGCGATCTTCTTGACGTCGATGTCACGGCCAACTGAGACAATGTCCTCATAGGCCCGTCTCCGAGTTTGGATCATTGCTCCACCGCGCTCATGGTGGCGAAGCTCCGTCTTGGCGTCCTCCAGGCGGAGCGTCCAAGCCGTCGCCATCGACTTCCAAATCGTCTCCGGGTCTTTGCGGCCCTTGATCCATTTCTCAATGTGCTTGGCGGTGCGGATGGCCTCTGCTGCGGTGACGGGTCTCTGGAGGGGTGAGCCGTGGCGGCGATCTTGGTGTCTGTGGGCGTTGCAATAGTGGCCATAGCCGGTCGTGGGGCGGCTGCAGCCGGAGATGCTACAATGGCGCATCGGGGTTTCCTTTTGGGTTGAGCTTGGGGGTTGAGGGAGTTTGGCGGGGTGTCGGGCGGGTTGCCACAATTGTTCAGAATACGGCCCCAAAGGTAGGCAAACAGGCAAAACAATAATGTAACCGGCAATGGTACGATTTGGGGTGTGTGTGGCTATAGGGGGGTACCCATCCGGATGGGCTGCGGAGTCCGCTGGGCGGTTTACCTCCATCGCAGCGTAAAGGCGCCTCAAACCCCGCGACCGTCCTCACGCCTCATCCCTGAGTCACGGCGGGCCTACCTGTGCCAATCGTCGCCCGCGCCTCGCCAACCAATGCCATGGTGGCGCCTCGGCTCGATCTTGCCAGCGGTTAGGGCTTAGGGCGTTGCCTCGTTGGCTCTGGCGCACGGACGGGGGGCGTCTGGCGTCCTACTCTCAACAGGGGCGGCAAAGTGACTCAAACCCCGTGACCGCCCCCGTGCCTCTTCCCTAGGTGGTGGCGCGTCTCTTCGTGCCAATCTCCGCCCGCGCCTCGCCAAGCACCGCAACTGCGGCGTCAATCTGGCGTCCGACTGCGTCATCGTCGCCCCTGAGGGCGTCTCTCTGCGCTTCAACGACAAGGCTCAAGGCGTCTGCAATCTTCTCAACTTTGGTCTGCATGGTTTTGGTTCCTCGTGGCGTAGTTGCCGCGCAAGAGACTACCGGCATCTCTGCCAATGAGTACTCATAAGAATTCATTCCGACGTCGTAGTGATCACCAAAAGTGCATGGCTGAGCGTGGGGATCGACCGGGGTTTAGGCAAGGGATTGAACCAGAACGGAGGGTTCCACCATGCGGCGGGCACGGCGGCACCGGGAGGGTTCAGGAGTGGCGCGGTCGTTAGTGAGCTACGCCGATTGCTCTGCCGTAGACTCACTCCCCCGGCATCGGCGGCGCACTGTAGGGCGTTCTATGCGTCCGCTCCCGGCTGACCCTTCACCCGCTTTGATAGAGTGGAAAGTGTGGCCTTGGACACCGGAACCAGTGCCTTGATTTGGCTCCACGTCTTTCCCTCTTTGAGCATGGCGGCTATTGCCTCGTTCTTGGCGGTGTTCTCTGGACGTCCACGATACAACCCTGCGGTCTTGGCCTTCTCGATACCTTGCGCTTGGCGCCTCCTGCGGTCCTCGTAATCCTTACGGGCGATGGCAGCTAGCATGTCGAGGAGCATATCATTGATAGCGCCGATCATGCGTGAGGTGAAATCATCTTGCTGCGCTGTGGCGAGTGTCCATGAGGTCGGCAAGTCAAGAGCGACAATTCTCACACCCTTGGCCCTAATCTCCGTCTTCAACTTCTCCCAATCCCCGGTCGTCAAGCGTGACAAGCGGTCCACCTGTTCGAGGAGAACAACATCGCCCGGGTGACTGTCTTCAAGAAGCCGGAACAACTCAGGGCGTTGCAGCGAGGCGCCAGATACATTCTCGACATAGTAGCTGGCAATCCTCAACCCCCGCTCTCTTGCAAAGTCCAGCAGTTGGCTCTTGGCCCGGCTAGCGTCTTGCTGGTCGGTGGAGGCTCTCAAATATGCGCGGATGAACATGGCTCTTGCCCTCGCTGGTCTGGTTAAGATGGTCCGCTATTATATAGTCTGGTATGAATAGTCAAGTCACGATATCAGACTAGACCAAATTGACGGTTCAGCAGGGTACACCCAAAGCCGCCCCACAATTCATTCGGCACCTCTGTTACCTCTGGTCAACTGAGTTCAAATGATCCAAACTCCCCCGATCCTAATCTTAAATACATATACAAACCCCAAGGCCTTGTTCAAAAAGAACTTTTACTTTTTATTAAATATTGTAATAATACTATTTCTATTCCATTTCAAATGGAACGACCTTTTGGTAATTCCCGTTTTCAGTATGTTGA
>JANLTS010000285.1:0-4226 GCA_031363045.1 Hyphomicrobiales bacterium | reverse complement strand
ATCGCCGATATCAGCGGTAGAGCCCGCCGGGTTAGCGCCCGACTTGTTGATGTTGGTGCCCCAGGCGGAAATGACCGCGGTGTTTTCCGCACCCTCGAACACGTTGCCGGCGATGGTGAAGGCGCCGTCTTTTTCAACCTGATCGGCTTTGCCTTTCAACCGTGCCTGGTCGCGCTGTTCGGAGGTGGACAGGGCTGTCCACCAGCCTGACACGGCGATCTGGTTCTTGTCGCGGAGCGACGAGATGAGGATGCCCGCCGTCGGGAAGGTCCACAGGGCGACAATGATGAGCACCGCGAAGTGGAGCGCGAAACGCGAGGGTTCGAGCTTGATGCGTTCGAACATGTCAGTGGCCTCCCTTGTTTTCGGCATTGGCCTGGCGAATGTTCCAGATCATGATCGGCATGACGGCGAGCATGATGACGATGGCAATTGCCGCACCGCGGCCGAAATCGCCGCCGCCGGTGAACATCCAGCTGTACATCAAGTTGGCGAGCACCTGGCTGTCCCACTGGCCGTTGGTCATGGTCAGCACGATGTCGAAGACTTTCAGCACCAGCACGGTGATCGTTGTCCACACCACGACGATCGTCGGCATGATCTGCGGCACCATGATGCGCCAGAAAATCTTGAAGGGTCCGGCGCCATCGATGGTGGCAGCCTCAAGCGTATCCTCGGGAACACCGCGCAAGGCGGCGCCCAAGATGACGGTAGCAAAGCCAGTCTGGATCCAGATCAAGATGATCATCAGGAAGAAATTGTTCCAGAAGGGCATCGAGATCCACACCTGCGGCTCGAACCCGAACCAGCCGACGAGAGCGTTCAGAATGCCGATCTGTTCCTGGCCTTCGCCGCGATAGTCATAGACGAATTTCCAGATGACGGAGGCGCCGACAAACGAAATGGCGAGCGGCAGGAAGATCAAACTCTTGGCAAGACCGCCCCACCAGATGCGGTCGGTGAGCACGGCGATGATGAGACCGAAGAACGTGCAGGCGGCGGGCACCACGAGGAGCCAGAGGAAATTGTTGAAGATCGACTGGCGGAACTGCGAATCCTTGGCGGCCCAGACATAATTGTTGATGCCGACGAAATCGGTGCCGGACTTGCCGTGGAACGACAGCCAGATGGTCTGGAACACCGGATAGATCAGATAGACGGTGAGCAGGATGAGGGCAGGCGCCAGGAACAGCCACGGCCTGATCGATGACGCGAGTTTCAGATTGCGCACCGCCTGATCATCATTGCTGGCGCTGACGGGCAGCGCCTTGTCGAGCAAGAAATTGGAAGCATAGAAATAGCCGAGGCAGCCCCCGACGCCGACAATGACAGTCAAGATTGCAAACAGGATTTGAGACAGCATGATGGTGTTCTCCCCGGCGCGATTTCAGCATATTGGGGGGTGGCACGGCAACCGCCGCACCACCCGCACCTCAATGCGACTAGGAGGAAAGTCGGCTTACTTGATTTCGTCCCAGGCTTTCTGGATCGCCGCACCGGTATCGGCTGACGACTTGCCACCGACAAAGTCGACCATGCCGGTCCAGAAGGCGCCTGCACCGATCTTGCCGGGCATCAGGTCCGAGCCGTCGAAGCGGAAGGTCGAGGCCGTCGCCATGATCTCGCCCTGCTTGCGGGCGGCATCATTGGCGTAAGCTGCCGGGTTCGCTGACTTCAAGGGTGTCAGGAAACCGCCATCCGCCATCCATACTTCATGGGCCAGCGGCATCTTCAGATACTCGATGAAGGCGCGGGCGGCTTTCGAGTCCTTGGTGATGGTGAAGAGGGTGCCGGCGCCCAGCACCGGCTTGCCGAGTTCCGGTTTCGAGGCATAGGTCGGGAAGTAGAAGAAATCGGCGTCTTCGCCCATCTTGGTGCCTTCCGGGAAGAAGGACGGGATGAACGAGGCCTGATGGTGCATGTAGCACTTGGGCGGCGTCGAGAAGAGGCCCTTCGGGCTATCGCGGAAATCGGTCGAGGCAACACCTGCCGCTCCACCATCCACATAAGCGTCGTTCTTGGCGAAGGCGCCGAAGATGTCGAGCGCGTTGATGATGGCCGGATCGTTGAACTTCACTTCATTTGTGACCCACTTGTCGTAAACATCCGGCGCCTGGGTGCGCAGCATGATGTCTTCGATCCAGTCGGTGGCGGGCCAGCCGGTCGCGCCACCCGAGCCTAAGCCAATGCACCACGGCTTGCCGCCGTCAGCGACGATCTTGTCGGAAAGTGCCACCAGCTCTTCCATGGTGGTTGGAACCTTGTAGCCGGCATCGGCGAAATTGTCGGGGCTGAACCAGACCAGGCTTTTCACGTCGGTCTTGTAGGAGAAGCCGAAGAACTGCGGCTTGCCGTCCTTGTCTTTCGAGGTGCCGATGTCGACCCATGATTGGCCGGCACCGTAGTTCTCGACCATCCACGCCTTGTCGGCGTCGGTCAGAGGTGCGAGCAGGCCCTTGCTCGCGAGATCGGCGATGAGACCGGGCTGCGGCAGGACGGAGATGTTGGCGGGGCTGCCGGCCTGCGAGTCGATCACCACCTGCTGCTCGTAGTTTTCCGACGAGGAATACTTGATCTCGGCGCCCGTCGCCTCGCGGAAATATTCGAGGACAACCTGAATGTGGGCTTCGTCATCGCCACGCCAGGGTCCGAAAATCGACAGGGTCTCGCCCTTCAGGTCAACCTTCTTCAACTCTTCGAAATTTGCCCAGTTGAAGCGGGCGTCCTCACCCGGCTTGAACTTCAGTTCGGCCATGGCCGGAGTGGTAAGAGCAAGCGCCAACGTGGCGACGCCAAGTGCCAGACGGAATTTCATCAGGTGTCCTCCCAAAGGTTTAAATCATTCATGTGCTCAGAGCGCCGCCGGTGGTGATTTCACCTGTTGTTTCCAAAGCGCTTTGAATAATTCACCTATATGTGGGAATATCGCGAACGTCAAGCGGAAAGCCAAAAAAATCCCCGCGTTTGCTCAGTCTCATGCTGCAATGCAACATCAGAAGGCGTTGCAAAACACAGGTCTCCAGGTCCGGTTCATATAAAGTATTTGAAAGCGCTTTGAGACTGTGACAGGTTGGCCTCCATGAATCTCCGTGAACTTTCAGCGCAGCTCGGCCTGTCGCAGACGACTGTCAGCCGCGCCCTCAACGGCTTTCCCGAGGTATCAGAGGAAACCCGCGCTCGGGTGCGGGCGGCGGCCGAACTCCACGGCTATCGCCCCAGTGCCGCGGCGCGGCGGCTGGCGACGGGTCAATCCGGCACGCTGGGACTGGTGTTTCCGGATGAGCGCAACCTGTTGGGTGATTTGCTGTTCACCGAATTCCTCGGTGGCTGCGTCGAGAAGGCCTCCGAGTTGTCCTATGACATCACACTCGGCATGGCGCATGGCTCGCAATCGGAAGAGGCGGTCTATCGCCGCGCTGTGCGCAATGCCAGGGTTGATGCGATGATCCTGTCGAGCCCGCTGATCGCCGACCCCAGGCCAGCCCTGCTGCGGCAGCTTGGCATGCCGTTCATCATCCATGGACGTACGCAGAGTGCCGAGCCCTTTGGCTTCCTCGACATCGACAATGAGGGGGCGTTTTTCGCCGCCGCCAAGCTGTTGGCCGATCTGGGTCACCGCCGCGTGGCACTGCTGAACGGCGAAAAGTCGTATAATTTCGCGGCTGATCGCGAGCGTGGTTTCCGCGCCGCGCTGGGTTTGCGCGGCATCGCGGTGCGCGAGGATTTCATTCCGGCGGCACCGATGGTCGAACAGACGGGCCTGCGCGAGGCCGGGCGCCTGCTGCAGCTGCCTTTGGCCGAACGGCCGACGGCCTTCGTGTGTTCAAGCATCGGCGAGGCGCAGGGCGTCAGGCGGGCGTGCAATGCGGCTGGCCTGAAGATCGGGCGCGATGTGGCGTTGATTGCGCATGATGACCGCATCCACGACATGGGTGCCGAAAACTTTGATCCGCCGCTGACCGCGACACAATCGTCAATCGGCGATGCCGGGCGCCGCGTGGTGGAATTGTGCATTGCCATGCTGCAATCGCCTAACGATCCCATGCCCGCCGAAATCTGGCCTGCCGACCTGGTGGTACGGGCCTCGACCATGCCGGCGCCGTGAAGCGGTGGCGCGTGTCAGTGCTTGTTGAAAGATGCCCTCATCCCCCTGTCGGGACCTTCCCATGGCTTCGCCACGGGCGAAGGCGCTTTAACGTATGCGCCTTCGCCCGCCGAAGGTGGGA
>JANLTS010000569.1:0-2061 GCA_031363045.1 Hyphomicrobiales bacterium | reverse complement strand
GTCCTTGAAGATGTTGCCCATATTGAAGACGGAGCCAGAGTTGGGGTTCTGCTGGCGCTTCTGGGCGACGTAATAGGCTTTGAGCTCGACATCGAGTTCAGCGTTGGTTTTCTTGGTACCGTCGGGCTTGTTAAGCGAGATGCCGGCCTTGGCGTATTTGTCTTGCGGCGGCGCCGTACCGCGCGACACGGGTGCTGAAGGCGCTGGCGCCGCCAAATTCTCATTGTCGTAAGACGATGGCGTAACAGGCTGCGGCTCAGCCGGAGCCGTTCCCGGTTGCGCCAGACTGAGATCCGGCGGCATGGTCAAGTCCTGGCGGGTGGCGGCAGTCTGGGCCGGCGTGTCTTTTTCAAGATAGCCGCGCATCGTTTCGCCGCAACCTGTCAGCAACAGAGCAAACAGCCCCAATACAGCCGCGGACACCCTAGAGTTCATTCAAATAACCTCTGTCAATCCGGTTCAGTTACTGATCCTGAAATCCGGCTTTTCCGCGGCGGTCCCCGTCACCACTTTCAAACACCGACTCATACAACAGCAGCGCCACACCGGCAACGATCGCCACATCCGCAAGGTTGAAGACGTACCAACTGAAATCACCGTAATGAAACTGGAAGAAATCAGCCACCGCGCCGCGCGTCGCCCGGTCGAGCGCATTGGCGAGCGCGCCGCCAATCACCAGGGCCAGGGCGGAGGCGCCGAGTGCGCGCTCCATCCGGCAGGCCCAGATCCACAGCATCGCGGTGATGGCCAAGCTCAGGACGATCAGCAGGGTCTGGGTATGGCTGGTCAAGAGCCCATAGGAAACGCCGCGGTTCCAGACCATCACGAAGTCGAAGTACGAGGTTAACGCAACGGGAGATTTCGACGTGATATCATAGACATTGATCATCCACCACTTGTGCGTCTGATCGATGCCAAAAACCAGTGAAGCCAGCGCCAGCACAAGCGGCGCCAGCGGGCTCCAGAGCTTGAGGGCCATCACACCATCTTGCCGAAGCGATGCTGCCACTCGCGGACGGCCTCGGCGTCACGCGGCGTAATGTCGGGGAATTCCTTGTCGCTGCCGACAACCGGGCTGATCTTCCACGATCTGGCGCATTTGCTTCCTACCGCCGGTTTGAACACCACCGCGACACCCTTGATGCTGTCGAGGCGGAAGGCATCGTCTGGTCCCTCGCCCGCGATCAGCGTGGCGCCGGAGGTTATGGAGATTTCGGCCAGATCGACGCCCTCGAGCGCCGCCAGCAGGTCGGGGTCCGAGACATAAACATCCGGTGCCGCTTCCAGCGCCGATCCGATGGTCTTCTTCACCTGCCGTTCGATCTCAAGCGCCCCGGTGACGACCGAGCGCACGCCGCGCACCCTGTCCCATTTGGCGGCGAGTTCTGGCGTCGCCCATTCGTCCGGGCAGCGGGCAAATTGCATCAGGTGCACGGAGGAGCCTTCGCCGGGGAAGCGCGTCAACCAGACTTCTTCCATGGTGAAGGCCAGCACCGGCGCCCACCAGGTGGTGAGGCAGTGAAACAATTGGTCCAGCACCGTGCGGCAGGACCTTCGGCGCAATGCCGACCAGGCGTCGCAATAGAGCGAGTCCTTGCGGATATCGAAATAGAAGGCCGAGAGATCGACCGTCATGAAATTCGACAACAGCGCGAAGAGGCGCTTGTAGTCGAACACCTCGTAAGCGGCGCGCACCTGGCCCTCGAGTTCATGCAGGCGGTGCAGGATGTAGCGGTCAAGCTCCGGCATGTCCTTGGCCTGCACGAATTCCCAATCGTGCAGACCCTCCACGGCACCGAGGATATAGCGCATGGTGTTGCGCAGTTTGCGATAGGACTCGATGTTGGTTTTCAGAATCTCCGGCCCGAGGCGCAAGTCTTCGGCGTAATCGGCAGACGCCACCCAGAGGCGCAGGATGTCGGCGCCCGATTGCTTGATCACCTCTTGCGGCGTCACGATGTTGCCAAGCGACTTCGACATCTTGCGGCCGTCCTCGGCCACCACGAAGCCGTGGGTGAGCACCGCATCGTAGGGCGCCCTCCCCCGCGTGCCGCAGGCTTC
>JANLTS010000553.1:0-18805 GCA_031363045.1 Hyphomicrobiales bacterium | reverse complement strand
AAGGCGCTGAACCCCAAGGGCAAAACGCCGATGACGCAAGCCGTGCGCATGGCGGCGGAAGCTTTGAAATACACCGAGAAGCAAGCCACCGTCATCCTGGTATCGGATGGCATCGAGACCTGCGATCCCAACCCCTGTGCTGTGGCTGAAGAGCTTGAGAAACTCGGGGTTGGCCTGACGGTCCACACCGTCGGCTTCGGCCTTGATGACAAAGGCGCGGTGGACCAGCTCAAATGTCTTGCCGATAAGACCGGTGGCATCTCGATCATCGCCGGGAATGCCGATCAGTTGCAGGATGCGCTGACCAAGACCGTCGAAGCAAAAAGCGAACCAGAGCCTGTACCCGCGCCACCGCCGCCCGAACCCGCCGCGCCTGAGTTCAATCTCACCGGCAGCGTGATGATGGCCGAGGGCGTTGACCTGCCACAAGGCTTTGACAGCGCCATTTGGGAAGTCTTCAAGTCGGTCAACGGCGAGAAGGGCGAAGGCGTGAAGACCGAATACGGAAAGACCATCAAGTCGAACATCGAGGAACCCGGTGACTATGTCCTGCTGGTCAGCAATGATGTCGCCAGGGTCTCCACGCCCATTACAATTGCCAAAGACAAGCCGCTGGACCTCGATTTGAGTTTTGAAGCGGGCGTTGTCCGCTTCACTGCCAAGCTCGATGCAGCAACACCGATGGTTGATGATGGCGCGCACTGGGAGTTGCTCGATTCCAGTGGCACATGGATTACCACCAAATACGGGGCGCAATCCGCGTTCTTTGCCAATGCAGGTGTTTACAAGATCCGTCTGTCGCTGGGTACCGCCAAGGTCGAGCAGGATGTGAAGTTCAATGCTGGCAAGATTGAAGATGTCGTGGTGATGCTGGGAGCGGGTATCGTTGAGGTCAACGCCGTCTTCGCGCCCGGCGGTCCCGCCGTTCTCGATGGTGCGGCAATCGAGCTACGCAAGGGTCAGCCCAATATCGATGGCCAGCATGAATGGATCTCCACGACCTACGGTCCAAACGTGAAGTTCGATGTTCCGGCGGGCAAGTACCGCATCGTCGCCATGCAGGATTTCGCCACCGGCTTTGCCGATGTCGAGGTCAAGGCCGGCCAAGTCTCGAAGATCGAGGTCAATGTCAACGGCGGCTTCCTCGCCGTGACGGCGCCGGCCGATGCAACTCTCGAAACCTATTTGGCCACGAAGGATATCTCAGGTAATCGCACCTACCTCGGCACCGATTACAACGGTAAGCTCAACAAGGTCTTCACCGCCGGAACAATCCATGTCATCGCCAAGGCGGCGGATGGCTCGGTTCTGGGAGAGAAGGATTTCGAGGTGAAGGCCGGCCAGCGCACCGAGGGTAGCATTCCGTAGCCATTCTTCCGTAAACGGAGGATCGCGGCAATCGGGACAATGTTCCGGTTGCCGCCACACTAAGTTTGCGCCATAAATTGCGCATGAAACTGACTTTCCATACTTATGATGTGTTCACCGCGCGCAAGTTCTGCGGCAATCCGCTGGCCATCGTCGAGGATGCCGACGACCTGACGACGGCGCAGATGCAGACCATCTGCAAGGAATTCAACCTGTCGGAAACGATCTTCATCATGCGCCCGGCCGACAAGGCCAATACGGTGCGGGTGCGTATCTTCTTTCCCGGCGGCGAGATGCCGTTTGCGGGTCACCCGACGGTTGGTTGCGCCATTTTCCTTGCGGAGAAGAAGAACAAGCCAGGCTGTTCGTTCGAGACAACCATCTGGCTGGAGGAGGTTGCGGGCCTGGTGCCGGTGAAAGTCTCGCGCATCGGCGATGTGCCGCGCGCCCAGTTCACCGCACCCGTTGTGCCGTTCGTGCCGGATGTCGTTCAACCCACGCCAGAGGCAGTGGCGCTGGCGCTGGGGCTTGACGTTGCGGATATCGGATTTGGCAACCATGTACCGCGCGTCCATCAGGGCGGCCCGCGTTGCCTGCATGTGGCGCTGGCGTCGCGTGCCGCGGTGGCGCGCGCCTGGCCGCGTGAACCGCACTGGTCGGACTTGATCAAGCCGCTCGGCACCGACATGGCCTATGTTTACACGCCCGGCGGCGATAATCCCAAAACCCAGTACCGGGCCCGCATGTTTGCCCCCACTGGCGGCATCCCGGAGGATCCCGCCACCGGTGCGGCGACAGCACTGCTGGCGGCACAATTGTTCAGTGCCGAGGCCCTGAAAGATGGCACACATCGCTGGCAGATCGAGCAGGGCTATGAGATGGGCCGGCCTTCCGATCTCTTCCTCGAGGCCGATGTGGCGGATGCCAAACTCAGTGCCGTGCGGGTTGCCGGTCAGGCCGTGCAAATCATGTCGGGTGTGCTAGAACTCTGAGCGGGCTTGTTGGGGAACGGGCGCCGAACGGGGAACAAACCGGCCATGAAAACCATTCTGCTCATCGCCCATCTGATTGCCATTGCCACCGGAACCGGCATGAGCATTTCCAACTATGTCAACCTGCGCTTTGCGTCCGGTGAAACGGGCGAACGCGCCAAGGCGCTGGGTGGCCTTCGCCGCGTGCTGGCGCGCATCGCCGATATCGTCATCCTGGCGATCTGGATCACCGGCATCGGCCTTTACATGCAACTGCCGCCGATGGACGAACTCAATGCCTGGTTCATGGTCAAGCTCGGCTTCGTCGTGCTGCTGACGCTGTGCCACGGCCTCGCCCGGATGACGGCGGGCCGCATGATGCGCAGCGGCGACGCGACACTTTACCCGCGGCTTGAACTGCTTGTCTCAGGCGTGTGGGTATCGGCGCTCGCCGCCATTATCCTGGCGGTTCTGGCTTTCGAGACCTGAGGTCTCCCGCTCATTCGACGTTGAGCATCGCCTTCGCCTCGGTCAGAACATCGACGCCTTCCTGCTCGTTGCCGGCCTTGCACAGGTCGGCGGCCTGGGTGCGCATGTCCTTTACCGCAGCCTTCTGATCCGGCGCGATGTCCCCGGATTTCAACGCGCGATCGATCTTCTTCAAATCATCCTGGCATTGGCCGGCGAGGGCGGTGCCGCCCAGCATGGCGGTGAACAAAAGCGTATAAGCAAGAATCTTCATGGCCGGTCCCACAGTGGTTTTGCCGCATTCTACACGGCAGAGGCCCAGCGATGCCAGCGAAGTGTGACGGAAGTGGGAAGGCGCCGTGAACAAGTCCGTGACTGCCGAGGAGCTGGCCGAGGGCCAGCCTCTAGCGCTGTTCCTCGCCGCCCGCTGCGACGATGACGCCGATGATTATCAGGCCAGTGAGGATCAGACGTACACCGGCGGAGGCACCCACCGTGTTCAGCATGGTGACCAGCAGATACATGAACAGGGCCGCTCCCCAGATACCGGGCACATTGGCGCGGCCGCCGGCAACGCTGGTGCCGCCGATCACCACGACAGCAATCGAGGCCAGCAGGAATTCCTCGCCCATGTTGAGCGCGGCACCGCCTGAAAATCCCGACAACAGGATGCCGCAGATGCCGGCAAGAAAGGCGCTCAGCACATAAGTCGCAAAGCGCGTGCGATCGACGTTCATGCCCGCGAGCCAGGCGGCGCGCATGTTTTGGCCCACTGCCAGAACGCTGCGGCCATAAACCGTTCGTGCCAGGATGACGGCAATGACGGTGCTCATCGCCAAAACCAGAATCGCCGCCAGCGGCACGCCCAATATCCGCGCCGTCGCGAAATCGGAAAGTGGCAGCGGCGGCTTGATGCGGATGCCGCGGCCATAAGAAATGGCGGTTGAAAGGATGAGGAAGCTCGAAGAGAGCGTGGCGATAATCGGTGGAATTCGCAACAGCCGGATCAGGAAGTAATTGAAAACGCCGGCGAGCACCGCCACACCCAGCGCTGCGACAATGCCGACGAGCATCATAGAGGATTGTTCGTCCATCACCTTCATCGCCACAACACCCGAAAGCGTGATGGTGGCGGGGATCGACAGGTCGACGTTGCCTGGTCCGGTGGTGATGACCATCATCTGCCCAAGCCCGGCGATGATGGTGAAAGTGGCAAAACTCAAGGCAGCGGTGAGGATGGCGGTCGCGCCCTGGCCACCGGTATAGGCGATGGTGATAAGCCAGACAGCGAGTGCTGCCGCAAACGACCAGACCCACGGCTGCCTGCGAAGTATCGAGAGTGTGGGTTTCATCATCGCTTCTGCTCCCCGCCGGAGACCAGGGCGCGGAGCGCCAGGACGATGATGAGGATCGCCCCTTGCGCGCCGATCTGCCAGTCGGGTGAAATCTTCAGGAATATGAGAAATGATCCGGCCAGCGCCAAGGTCAGGGCGCCAACCACGGCGCCCATCGGCGAGACCCGCCCGCCGATGAATTCGCCGCCGCCGAGGATGACACCGGCAATCGAATAAAGTGTGTAGCGATCGGCGACGTGGGCATCGCCCGCCGTCGTCAGTCCCAGCAGGGAAAGGCCCGACAGCACACCGAAGACACCGGCCAGCATGTACATGATGATCTTGGTACGGAGCATCGACCAGCCGGCACGGCTCAAGGCCTTGGGATTGCCGCCTGCACCCCGCGCGATGACGCCATAAGATGACAGCATGAGTGCCAGGTGAACGGCCACCCCAATCACGATCGCCGCAACGATAGGGAAGGGGATAATGGGGATCTGAAAACCCATGATGGCTTTCAGCCACACGGGCGCCTTGCCGCCCGGCGACGGCAGGATCAGCACGGCAATGCCGAGCCAGACAAAAGACAGGCCCAGCGTCACGACGATGGACGGCAAGTTGCGCAGATGCACCAACGCTCCCACCGCGCCATAAGCGGCAATGAGAACCAGCAGAACCACAATCCCAAGTGCCGGAGATTCGAGCAGGAAGGTTGCACCGATGCAACTCACCAGTCCGACGAAAGGGCCAATCGACAGATCGAGATCGTTCACCGTGATGATGAACATCTGGGCGATGGTGGCCAAGGCAATCGGCACGGCATATTGCAGCATCAGGTTGAGGCCGAAATAGCTCATGGTGCGCGGCTGTACAATGAAGGTCGCGATCAGCACGACGGCCAGCGAAATGAAAGGCAGCGCCTGCCGCAGCATGCGGCGGCTGAGCATGGCGTTCATGCCGCGTGCTCCGCGAACGATGCCTGCAGTATCTTTTCTTCGGTCAGTTCATCGTGGCCGAGACTGGCACCAATGATGCCATTCCTGAAAACATAGGCGCGGTCGCAATGTGACAACTCGTCGATCTCGGTCGTGTACCAGATGAAAGTGCGGCCGGCAGCCGCCTGCTCCCGGATCATTGCGTAGACTTCCTGCTTGGTGCCGATGTCGACGCCGCGCATTGGGTCATCCATCAGGATAATTGCGGCATCAGAACCAAGAGCGCGGGCGAACAGCGCTTTCTGCTGGTTGCCGCCGGAGAGGGTGAGGATGTTGTTGTTCACATCCGGGGTGCGAATGGCCATCCGGGATTTCCAGTCGCTGGCCAGAGTTGTTTCGGCGGCGAGATTGATGAGGCCGGCCCGGCGCAGCGTCCTGAGCGAGCCGATGGTGATGTTGCGGCCAATGGACCAAAGATTGAAGATGCCGTCGGATTGGCGGTCGCCGGCGATGAAGGCGACGGCGCCCCTCACGTCCGCGTGTTCCCGCGCATAGATTTGCAGCAGCATGCGCGTCTGGCCATGGCCTGCCAGACCGGTGAGGCCAATCACTTCACCCTGGCGCGCTTCGAGGGCCGCACTGCCGCCAGCCTTGGGGCGTGCCATCACAAGCACGGGAACATCGGCTTCCAGCGTCTTCGCCGCCACCTGGCGGCGTTCGTCGGCTTGCGAACCCATGGCGGCGACCAGGGTGTTGCGGGTGAAGTCCTTCGCCTGGCGCCCGGCCACCGTCTTGCCGTCTTTCATTACCACGATGCGGTCAGAGGCCCGGAGAATTTCGCCCAGCAAGTGCGAGATCAAAATGATCGACGTTCCACGCGCCGTTTCGGTCTTGATATAGGCCAACAGTTGTTCGGTCGTCACAGCGTCCAGCGAGGAGGTTGGTTCATCGAGGATGACGAGGCGCAATGGACCGTCGGTCACCGTGAAGGCGCGGGCAATTTCCGCCATCTGACGTTTGCCGATGGCGAGACCGGCAATTTCATCGTCGGGCGAAATGCCGTGGCCGGGGAAGATGGCGTCGAGCTTGGTGCGGATCAGATCGCTGGCTCGCTTCTTCCAGCCGAAGCCCTTCAGGTTGCGGTGTACGATGCGGACGTTTTCTGCCACCGAGAGATTGGGGCAGAGCGATAACTCCTGAAACACACAGCGGATGCCCGAGGCTTGCGCCAGTGCAGGGGTCCACATGCCGGAGACTTTTGTTCCGCCGACGGACAATTCGCCGGTACTCGGCGTCAGGTTGCCGGAAAGAATGTGCATGAGCGTCGACTTGCCGGCGCCATTGTGGCCGACCAGCCCCAGGCATTCGCCATTGGCGACACTCAGGTCCACTCCCGCCAAGGCACGGACGGCGCCGAATGACTTTTCGACGCCGTCCAGCCTGATCGATTGGTTTGACAAGCCTACTTGCCTGCGACCACCTTGGCGGCGTCTTCCGCCGAGTATTCGACGTTGGCAACGCCGCCTTTTTCGGTGGAGGCAAGGTTGGCTTCAAGATTGTCCTGGTCGATCCTGAGGAATGGCACAGTCAGATCCTTCGGCACGTCCTTGCCGTCGAGAATCATCTGGGCCACCCAGAAGGCCAGCGTTGAAACGCCGGGCGCAATCGACACTGACATGGTCTCGTAGCCATTGGCGTCCTTCTGCTCTTTCCACCACTGCAGTTCATCCTGGCGGTTGCCCATGATGATCAGTGGCGTCGGGCGGCCGGCGGCGGCAAAGGCTTGTGCGGCGCCATAGCCGTCACCGCCTTGCGTCACCACGGCCTTTACTTCGGGCAGCGATGGCAGGATGCCGGCCACGGCCTTTTGCGCCACTTCCTGAGCCCAGTCGCCATGCACCGAGCCGACGATCTTGAACTGCGGGTTCTCGTCAACGCCCTCGTGGATGCCCTTCGAGATCTCGTCGTCGACGAAGACTCCGGCGAGACCGCGGATTTCCAACAGGTTGCCGCCGTCAGCCATCTTGTCCTTCAGGTAGAGGATCTGGTCCTTGCCCATCTGCTTGAAGTCGACCGCGATGCGCCAGGCGCAGGGCTCGGTGACGATGCCGTCGAAGGAGACGACAATAATGCCGGCATCGCAAGCCTGCTTGACAACGCCGTTCAAGGCGTCGGGTGAAGCGGCGTTGATGACGATGGCATTGTAGCCTTGAAGGATGAGGTTCTGAATTTGCGCCGCCTGCTCGGTCACCTGATTTTCAGACGTGGTGAAGGGGTCAGCGGCGGCAACGATTCCGGCCTCTACGGCGGGTTTTGTGACTTTGTCCCAGCTCTTCAGCATGGCCTGGCGCCAGGAATTTCCGGCGTAGTTGTTGGAGAGCGCGATTTTCTTGTCCTTGGTGTCAGCGATTGCTGAACTGGCTGCCAGCATGGCGGCAAGTGCGATCGTGCAGGCAAAGGCTTTCTTCAGCATTGGTGGTCCTCCCGTTCGGCTTTTACTGAGCCCTCTAAAGTCGAGCTCATACTAACATGTTAGCATATCAAAAATGACCTGCAATAGTCGGGGGGACATTTGTGTGACAAATCAACCGAATTCGCGGCCGGGGGCTGCGCGTGCGACCCCCAACCGCCGCTTTCATAGCTTACCTTCAGCGCAGGCCGCAGCCCAGTACGACGGCGCCGTTGCGCAGGATATTGATGTCGGCGCCACGGTTGATGGGGGCGGGCCAGTTGGCTGGGAAGGCGACAGAATCCGGCGGCTGCGGGCGGGTGTCGAGATTGAGATCGCCAACAACGTCCCCACCGACGACGGGTTCGAGCGTCATGCTGCCGGCGTTCACACCCTTGACCTGGACGACAAGCTTTGTGCCAGCCGTAAAACCGGTGCCGGGCGCTGCCTCGAACTCAGCCGTGAATTTGGTACGGGCGCTGCGCACCTCATGGCGGGCTTTCATCGAGATATCGGACGCACCATTGGCCCGGCACTCGAGGCGGATGCGGGTCGCGGCGCTGGCCGTTGCCGGCATCAAGGCCGAGGCGCAGACAGCAGTCAGCGCCAATAAGAGTGTTGCAGAGTGCTTCATATTCGTTCCTCCGGTATTGGCGGGACGATGTGTCCGCCTTCGAAGGACAAACTCGCACACTGACGCTGACAGGATTTCGACACGGCGCATCAGCCAATTGTCATCTGGTACTCAGACAGAAAACCGAATCCGGGTGAGTGGCCCTCATCCGCCCTGTCGGGCACCTTCTCCCATGGCGTCGCCACGGGCGAAGGCACATCCCATTGGCCGCCTTCTCCCGTCCCCGGGCTTGACCCGGGGATGGCAGAAGGTCCCGAAGGGGGATGAGGGCCTCTAAAATCCTACATTCCCAGCAGGGCGAGTGCGGCGTTGAGATCGGTCACCGAGGCGTCATGGTCACCGGCGTCATGCTCGGCCTTGCCCTTGGCATAGAGTTCCATGATCTTGGTCTTGGTGGCCTCATCGACGCTGGAGGTTTTCATGGCGTCGTCGATCTTGCCCATCAATGCCGGGCATTGATGCGCGAAGGCGGGGCCGGCAAGGGCCATGGTGATGGTGGCGGCGAGGATCAGTTTCTTCATGTTCGTTCTCCCTGTTTGGTGACGCGGACGTCGCGTTGCGGATCATAGCACATGTCAGCCGTGGGCGCACTTGCCTTGCCGGTTGTTGCGGTGAAATGCCGGAAAGCCTCGGCCGTCAGGTACATCGGTTGGAACTGGGCGGGCGGCGTTCCCACCACCGGCCCCATCGGCTGAAATCCAATATGCTTGTAGAGCGCGCCTTGAGCGAGATAGGCCGAGACGATGGCGAGGTCATAGCCCTTCTCCGCGCAATGCCTGCCCAGCAATGTCGTCAGCCCACGGAACACTTGCGGCGTGCGGTGGCGCGGCAGCACCGCCAGCAAGCGGATTTCGACGACACTGGCGTGAGCAGGCAGCAGTGCATCGAGATTGGCCAGCTTGGCGTTGAGCGAGAAGGGGCGGTTGGCCCGGGCGCAGACCATGCCCACCAGGTCATTGCCGCTCCAGCACAGGATATAGGTGTTCTCGGCATGAAAGCGGTCGATCAGGCGATGCTCGGGGTTCGGCTGGTGCTGCGGAATTTCCTCGACGAAGATCCGGTAATTGAGGGCGTGAACCGCATCGCGGTCAGCCTCGGTGGTGGCAATGGCGAAACGGTAGCTCATGGTTTTTCTGTCCGCTCCGAATATGCCCGGTGCCAGTTGCCGCGATGGGCGAAGAGCACCAGAGCGCTTGGTACTGCCAGTCCGATGCCAGGCCATATCCCAAGACCCGAAACCATGGCCAGAAGCGGCACCGCCGCCGTGGCGATGAGGGTGCCAAGCGTCTTCGAGCGCAAGGCCAGTGACAACGCCAGATTAAGCAGCCCGGCAATCAGCGCCGTCAGCGGGCTGATCCACAAAAGCGCGCCAAAACCGGCGGCCAATCCCTTGCCACCACGAAACCCCAGCGGCAGCGGCCAGATGTGGCCCACGATGACGGCGGTCATGGCGGCAATCGCCAGCCCCGGCAGTCCGCTTGCGGCACCCGCTGCCCACACCGCGAACGCTCCCTTGGCGATGTCGGCCACCGCCACCGCCACACCCGCCGTGCGCCCCAACAACCGGCTGACATTGGTGGCGCCCGCCGTTCCGGTGGCCGCCTCGCGAATATCGCGGCCAAGCGCCAGCCTGACGGCCAGATAGGATGGTGAAATGCAGCCAATGGCATAGGCTACGGCAAGGCCCAGAGCCAGGGCGGCAGGGTCGTCAAGCATCGGCATCCGGCAACACACCGCTTCATTCAATCCTCACCTTCCGGTTTAGCGCATATTGCGTGATGCGCCATCCTGCTCTATAGGGCGTGGCATGGCACACGCGCGGAACATCATGTCCGGCCCGGCAGCTCTTTTGCTGCGGCTCGCGCTTGGCCGCCTGCTTCTGAGCTGCCCCTGAGGGCCTGCCGGGCTTCAATGACCTGGCCCTGCAGGGGATAGCGCGACCAGCCAGAACCCGAGCCAGACAGAGAGTTTGCCATCATGATGATTTCTCCCCGCGAAAAGTATCGCCCGTTTCCGCCCGTTGCCTTGTCCGACCGGCAATGGCCGAGCCGTAGCATTACCGCGCCGCCGATCTGGTGTTCCGTCGATCTGCGTGACGGCAACCAGTCGCTGATCGAGCCGATGGGACTCGACCGCAAGATGCGGATGTTCGAGGCGCTGCTCAAGATGGGCTTCAAGGAAATCGAGGTTGGTTTCCCGTCCGCCTCGCAGACGGATTTCGATTTCGTGCGCCACCTGATTGACGGCAAGCGCATTCCCGATGGCGTCACCATCCAGGTGCTGACGCAATCGCGCGAGGAATTGATCCGCCGCACCTTCGAGTCGCTCAAAGGTGTGAAAAGCGCCATCGTGCATCTCTATAATTCGACGTCGGAACTGCAGCGCCGCGTGGTGTTCAAGCTCGACCGTCAGGGCATCAAGGACATCGCGGTCAAGGGCGCCACGCTGATCGCCCAATTGACGCGCGAACTCGGCATGGAGGATGTCATCCGCAATGAATATTCGCCTGAGAGCTTCACCGGCACCGAGCTCGATTACGCCGTCGAGATCTGCGAGGCGGTGATGGACGCTTATCAGCCCACGCCGCAGAAAAAACTCATCCTCAATCTCCCCGCCACGGTGGAGATGTCGACACCCAACATTCATGCCGACCAGATCGAATGGTTCTGCCGCACCATCAAGAACCGTGACTGTCTGACGATCTCACTCCACCCGCACAATGACCGCGGTTGCGCTGTCGCGGCCACTGAACTCGGCCTCCTCGCGGGCGCCGACCGTGTTGAAGGCACGCTTTTCGGCAATGGCGAGCGCACCGGCAATGTCGATCTCGTCACGCTGGCGATGAATCTCTACAGCCAGGGTGTCGATCCGGGGCTCGATTGTTCCAACATCAACGATCTCGTGCGCATGGCGGAATATTGTAACCAACTCCCCATCCATCCGCGCCACCCTTATGCCGGCGAGCTCGTCTTCACGGCCTTCTCCGGCTCGCATCAGGATGCCATCAACAAGGGTTTCAAAGCCATGGCGGCCTCGAACCAGCCGCTGTGGGAAGTGCCGTATCTGCCCATCGATCCAATGGATCTGGGGCGTTCCTACGAGGCGGTGATCCGCATCAACTCGCAATCGGGGAAGGGCGGCATCGCCTATATTCTGGAGAAGGAACACGGCATCGAATTGCCACGGCGGTTGCAGATCGAATTCTCCAAGGTGGTGCAGGCGATCGCCGATGGCGAGGGCGTCGAACTTGCCGCCGATCGGTTGTGGACGGCATTCGAAGGTGAGTATCTGGATGGCAATGGCCGTTACGGCTTCATCTCGCATTCAGCCAGTGCCGACCATGCCGAACAGGATGTCATCGCCAAGGTGACGCTCGACGGAAATCTCAAAACCATCCTCGGCCACGGCAACGGCCCGGTCGACGGCTTCGTCGATGCCATCCGCAAGGACAGCGGGTTGCAGTTTGACGTGGCGGACTACCGCGAGCACGCCATGGGCACCGGCGCCAACGCCAGTGCTGTGGCTTACGTCGAATTGCGGCTGGCCGACGGCTCAACGCTGTTCGGCGTCGGCATCGACAAGAACATCGTGGTGGCGAGCCTGAAAGCGGTGCTGAGCGGTGTGAACCGGGCCTGCAAGCGGGGGTGATGCGCGGTCAACTGCATCGCTGCGAGTGCGTGGACGGTGCCCAGAATGTCGTCCTGATCGGCGGCCCTGGCACGGGCAAGACCCATGTCGCGACCGCTCTCGGCGTTCAAGCCATCGAACATCACCGCCGCAAGGTTCGCTTCGCCTAAAGATGATCTTTTGTTCTTTCCACTCTTCTGAAAAGCAGGTTTTTTGGATGGTTTTGTGCCAGTCCAGAAAAGACTCAGCCATCGTTGCCGCATACAAGACGGCCAGAGTAGATCTCTGCGAGCGTCCGGGCGATGCGCTCGGCACCATTGTTGTCTGGGTGGATCGAGTCGCGGTATGTGATATCCGGAACGGTGCCGAGATCGAGCGTTTTGACGCTGTTCTGTGCCGCCCAGTCGAATAGGCGCAGACCCATATCCGAGGTACCATTCAAGCGCTCGGACGTCGTCGCGTTGTAGACGAAAAGGAGTCTGGCGCCTTGGGCGTGGACGCGGTCCCTGATCGTGTCGAGCGCTTCGAGACTGGCGCGCGCGTGCTCCTCGAACAGCACCGCGGTGCCCGGCGGTGTGGTGGGGGGGAGCCTCTCGAGGATGGCCTCGATGAAATCGCCGATCGCGCCCACGGGCGGCGACAGGCGATAGGGGACGATCGATCCGTTAAGCCGGGGTGTGTCGACGAGATCGTGCGCCGATAACACGATGGCGATCTCGGTCGCTCCGAAAGTCCCATGGCGCGCGAAAGCTGCCGCCTGGTTTACAGGGCCCCAGCTCGACACCGCCATCGGGATTACGCGAACCGTGCACGCCGGAGACGAGAGCATCGCCGAGAGACGAAAGGCGATCGTTTCTTCCTGATCGAGGAAGTGGTTTCCATAGACCACGCTGTCCCCGATTAGAAGCAGACGTACCTCCGTTCCCGAAATTGTCTCGAGGTGATCGGCGGCACGGAAGCCGTGACTGTTGATCTGGATGCGGTTCCACCAACGTCTGTAGTTGCCGTTGGGCACCAGCCGATATTCGAGCGCTTCATCACGCACGGCGATTGGTGGATCGCCAAATCCCACCAGTCTCAGCGCTACTTCAGTTAAGGCGAAAATCGCCAGCAGCGCTGTGAGGCCCAGTAGAAACGGCCGTCTCATGTCTCGGCGTGATTCGCGTTCAGACGCGCCCCTAGGTCGTGCAGCGGCTGCTCTACGAACCGGTAGACGAGTGCTGCCCAGATCAGCGAAAGAACGGCTGCATAAACAATGGCCATCGTCGGGCCCTCTGCGAGGTAGCCCATGCTCCAGAGGGCGTTGAGTACCACGAAATGCACGAGGTAGAGCGCGTACGAATACACTCCAATAGGCCGCAAGACCCGGTTGTTCAGGAAACGGAAAAAAACGCAATATGGTCGCGTCACGACGTAGAGGAATATCGGCATTAACGCAATTCCCTCAACAGTATAGCGCAACGTAGAACGAAAGACAGGATCGCGCCAGAGAAATGAAGCCACTAGAAAAAAGTGCGGTGCCAAGCACCGGGTAGAAGACTTGCGGCGGGGGCAACCAGTCCGGTATCCGGCCCCGGGCCACGAAGATGGCGAGAAGACAACCGTAGAGGCACCTTCACTGACACCGGTATGCTGTCAGGCGCTACCTACCTGTCGCAGTGGAGGCACTTAATAACCTCCCAAGAGACGCCGCAAGGTTCGAAGCCTTCATGGACGAGAACTATGACGGCATTGCCTGGGAACGCCACGCCGCAACCAGACAAGTTCTCGTTTCTGTTGAAGGGATGGGGTTGGTCCCGTGGGAGAGCGTAGTGCGCCTTGGAGGAATTACCGCCAAGACGCGAGTACCTAGGCGACCGTAGGCTGCTCTTGATAACTTCGGCGAAGTAGGCCCGAAGCGTGACCCCTCCTTGCCAACTACAACTTAACCGGCGAAAGCCCCCGGTAGGAGGTACGGCAAACCGGCAAGGAGGGGCCCAACGCGCTTCATTGCTGGATGGGTTGTTTCATTAGACCCGCATTACGGCCTTTATTGACGAGAAAACTTACAAAAGCCGCACACGCACAGAGCATGTACAAGGCGTCATGAACATCCACGTTTGGAGTTTCTTCTGTCAAAAGCGGATGACGAATGCCCTTTGAATCGCTCGCATAGCCGTACAATTTTTTCACTCCAGCTGTGAAGGCGGGATGAAGACCGATGGCAGCATCAATTCTCCTCAGTGCTTCGTCAAGACTTGCTGAAGCTTCTGGCGCAATGAGGCGTGCTACAGACTCCACGCTGTGTATGCTTTCCCGGACACTGTCTGCGTAGCGGCCCTGACTCAAGAATTGTCCAGCGCTCTTTAGGTGGGTTTTTGCACCATCAAATGGTGTACCGGCAAGATCAACGAAGGCGCCATGAATGGTTGCGGCGTCATGTTCTGTTACAATGGGACATATGGTATCACCGTCCACAACGATGTACGCCGTCTGGGCACCAACGAGTACAGAGCCGACACCCTCACGTATCTCACTGGGACAAACTCCGTGTCGAAGTACGAACTCCACAAAATTGAATACCTTCTGATATTCGTCCTTCGTAAACAGCTTAATGAAATGGTTTTCGTGATCCGCCCAGTCCCAAGAGACTTGGTTCGACAACTTGTTGTCAGTGTATACAAACCAATCAGTGACTATTTCCAGCCAGGGCGAGGCCATAGGCTTTCCATAGTATGAACCATGTATACACCCCTCGATTGATTGATAAAACACGTGCCACAGCCGGGCTCGCGCCTTTGCCGACAATACGCCCAACGCCAACTGAGTTGGAATTGGGTCGTGACCGGCTCTTTGAGAAAAAGTAAGTCGCGGTACAGTCTGCATTATGGTGAAACCAAGATCATCCCATAGGTATAGCGGAGTTCGAGCGGTTTGAGAAAGCATCAAGGGAAGCACCCCCGCTTTCGCCGTGATCGGAAAGCAGCGGGCCGATTCCAGCGCTAGTTCGCCAATATTTCCACCAAAAAATATGAGAGCCTCATCGAGAACTGACGCGCCGCGGTTACCCCCCCCCCCGTGCCCCCCTCGATCCATGGTCCAACACGCCGACCCGGAAAGAGTGGTCGGTGGTTCACATAGTTCTTGCCGCGCTTCCCATGACGCGTTGAAAGTTGAAATGGAATCCCCTGCGTCCCAAGAGCGTCCCGTAAGAAACAGCGCAGTGTGGTAATAGGGCTTAACTCTCTGTTTTGATTGGTGAGCCCGGCGGGGTACGATCCCGCGACCCTCTGATTAAAAGACGGATGAGACACCCAGACACCACCCGACATGCGCCGTCACGAGACGCAACAAAACATCGGTATCATACTGAAATGCCGCTTAAAAAGTTGCTTTAGTCTCATAGTGTCGCGACGTTCTCAGACAGTGCTAGACACGCGATATCTGTTACCCCTATGTTACCCCGGTCATTGCCTGAAATCATCTGGAGATCACCTGATTGAACCAGATGCTCTGAATCCGCAGGGTAACGACGGGGTGACATATGGCCCAAGTTCTGACCGTCAAGTCCATCGATGCGCATGCGGCTGGACAATCTCGCCAGGAGCTCCCCGACGCGCTGCTGCCGGGGCTGTACCTAGTGGTTCAACCATCAGGGATGAAGTCCTGGGCTTTGCGTTACAGGCTGCACGGGCGGCCCAGCAAGTTTACACTTGGCCCCTATCCCGCGATCGGGCTTGCCAAGGCCAGGGACTTGGGTCGGGCCGCCCTTGAAGGGGTGGCCGCTGGTGTCGACCCGGCGGCCGGCCGGCGAGCGCAGAAGGTCGCGATGGAGCAGGGCGGCGGCAACGACTTCAAGTCCGTGGCTGCCCGTTTCATTGAGCGGTATGCGAAGCAGAACACCCGGGAAGCGACGTGGAAAGAATACGAGCGCCTGCTGGACGTGAACATCGTCCCAAGATGGCGATCCAAGCCAATTGAAGCGATCACCAGCGCTGATGTGGTGGCGCTCCTTGATGGCATTGTCGACTCCGGCACTGCGGTGCTGGCCAATCGGATTTTGGCAGTGATCCGGCGCCTGTTCAATTGGACCGTAGAGCGCGGATTACTGGACCGGTCGCCATGCGAAAAGATCAAGGCTCCAGCGGCCGAGGTGAGCCGAGATCGCGTGCTGGCAGACGCCGAAATACGGCTGATTTGGCAGGCCTGCGATAGCCAGGGCTGGCCGTTCGGTCCATTCGTGAAGCTGTTGCTTCTAACCGGACAGCGGCGGAACGAGGTTGCCCAGGCTACATGGGCTGAAATCGACATCGCGGGGCGGCTGTGGACTATCCCAAAGGAGCGGACGAAAAATGGCATTGCCCAAGACGTCCAGCTATCAGCGGCGGCGCTCGAGATCTTGAATGGGCTGCCTCGGATCACAGCCAAGGCTGGCGACAAGTTGCCGGGTTTCGTTTTCACCACGTCTGGCAAATCACCTATCGCGGGCTACTCGAAAGCCAAAACCCAGATCGACCTCGTTGTGAGCCGGATCTGCGAAGAGCAGAGCATCGATGCGCCCGAACGATGGACGTTTCACGATCTGAGACGGACGATTGCCAGCGGCATGGCACGGCTCGGCATTTCCGTGGTCGTAGTCGAAAAGATACTGAACCACTCCGGCGGAACCTTGGGTGGTGTCACCGGGGTGTACCAGCGTCACACATTCGCGGAAGAGAGGCGCCGGGCGCTCGAGACCTGGGCTACATTTGTCGAGGGGCTGATGAACGCAAAGGGCGCGCCATCCAAAGTCGTGCCCATGGTGGCGCGATGACAAGGCGGATTTCAACAGTTGATAGGAACCTCATCAGGGACTTGGTGGCCAAATACTCCAAGCACCAGATTTCTGATGAGGTTTTGAAGATTAAGGATCTTGAAAAGGGAAAAGCCGGACACCCGCCAACAGAGATATTGAACAAGCACGGCATGTACGTGGCAGTTGAGATAGCCCGGATCAGAGAGCATGGACTGAAGCCGCACACTGTAAAGAGGGCATCCGAGATTGTGTCGAAGACATTGAAGGTGAGCTGTCCAGGACTCCGGAAAGGAACCTCACAGGTGCGGATTCGCGCCCTCCATCGTGCGGGAGAACGGGCGAAGGACGAGTCGGAACTTGTCGCGAAGATGGATGCAAAAATGAAACAATTCGTTGAAGCCCATCTTGAGTCACATCCCGGATCAGTTGTGGTGCCGCTTCTTTGGACCAGAAAGCCGAAAGCATAGTTTCTGTCGAATAAAGTTGATCATCTTCTCTGGACCTAGTTTCATGATCAATCGAGTCAATGATACCGATTTGGCGCCTAACAGACATAAGGTGTCAAATCATGCACAGTGCGGACAATCCACAGAAGGCCTTGAATAGGCCACTGGTACCGTCAAAGACCGTTTGCCTGCGTTTCGGCATTGTCGACCGCACGCTTGATCGGTGGATCGCCTCGAAGTCACTGGCTTTCCCGCGGCCCATTGTGATCAACAGAAGGCGCTATTTCGAAATCGACGAGGTCACGGCGTGGGAGAACACCAGGAAGCAAGCCGCGCCTTCGGATGAAGCCTCGAAAGAGGCGGCCTGACGCGATGGCCCGCGCCGGTGCGAAAACGCATTGCCTTCACGGGCATCGATTTAACGAGCGGAACAGCCAGCGGTCGCAGTGCACTTCAATACCGATGGTGATGTCATTATACGACAGCGGAACGACGCGTATGAGGATGACCCAATCATCGTCCTTAGCACGCGCTACGCGGCTGCCCTGGCCCGGGCGTTGCTCGAGGCGGCTGAACTTGAGTCGATCACCGAACAGATAAAAAAGAAGAGCAGCTCGGCTGAACGCCAGGCCCGCTATCGCCAGCGTCACAATAATACAAACGGAGTGACGCCCATCGCGTCACCTGTAACGCGCGTAACGGGTAACGCGGTCGCAAATCCACAAAACCGCAACCACGAAAAGGAGGGCATGTTCTCCTAACGAATGAGGCCCGCTTTCACAAACGGACCCCTTAATGCACTACAATTGTTCGCAACATTTTGTAGCACCTTCAAGGGATCAGAGCAATGCTGAAGCGGGCCATGACGAAGTTCGATGTGGGCGGGACGAGAGATCCTCAAACGCTGGCACACCGATCTGAGGGCCACCAGGGGGCGCACGCTCAAGCCCAAGTGCAGGACCACATCCTGAAGCACGCGTGCCGGCCGGTCTCATCGCGGTCGCAAGTAGCAGGAAACTCGGCAGGCAAGAGGCGCCGTGTCGGGGCCCGAAGCGAAGGTGCGGCTCCGTCCAGAGATGACCCTATCGCCGATGGCAGGTTCCGACCACCGCTTTACCGCGGGGCTGGTCGGACTCTGCCCTCGCTCGGTCCACCGGTCTGAGATGTTGTTAGTTAAGACTCTCTGTCTTTGGTTATGATTCACTGGGTGAAGAAGATGTTTGATATTGAACCGCCCGCGAGCCGCGACACGCCCGGTGTTCAACACTTTACAGCGGCACGGAACGAGCCCGATGGTAGGATTTCTTTTTCGACTTCGAGTTACACGTTCCCGAACTCGATGCTAGCATCGAGATCAAAATTCCATATGGTGCTCCTGCCAGTTATATTGCCGGAGTCTTGCGCAAGATCGCGCTGGAAGTCGAATTCCGTTCCGCGAGCGTACCGCGATGACCAGCGCCCCGAGTATTGCATCGTTTCCGATTTACGTGGTCGACGCCGACGGCCGGATTGAACGGCGCTGAGCCGTGATGACTGCGAAGTTGCTGCGTCAGCTCGCTAACGAGATCGAAGCCCAGGCCTGATTATGTCGCCCAAGTCGGACATTGGCGATGAGATGGCTGCCAGGCACCGCGCCATGGCGGCGGAACGCCAGACCCGCCAGCGCGAACTTGCCCTGGTTCACTTCGAACGCGAAGACCTCGACCGCGCCCAACTTGCTCCCGGCGAGGTGCCGTCACTCACGAAGGAGCGCGATCGGCTGACCCATGCGCAGAGTCTCGCGCAGTTCACGGGCAGCG
>JANLTS010000521.1:0-5132 GCA_031363045.1 Hyphomicrobiales bacterium | reverse complement strand
CGGCTTTCGCCGGGATGACAGATTGGGGATGAGACCGCGCGCCTCTACCGCTGCACGCCGCGCCGCTCAGCGCAGCGGTGCCGATCTGTCCACGATTGTGGGTTCGGGCCGCAATGGCCGCATTTCGCGCGCCGATCTTGCCGCCGCAGCGCGGCCCGCGCGTGCCAGCTATCATGTCGAAACAGCGCACGGGAAAATCTTCTTCCGCGAATGGCCAGCCCAAGGCTCGCCCAAAGGCAATGTGCTGTTGATCCACGGCCTCTTCGCCGACTCGCAAAGCTTCACGACACTGGGACGCAAGCTCGGCGCCCAAGGTTTCCGCACTTATGCGCTCGATCTGCCGGGGCACGGCGAGACACTATCGTCAGCCACGGAGCTCGCGGATATCGTCGCTGCGGTCGAAGCCAGCCTGCCGCCGTTGAAGCTGCATATCCTCGGCCACTCGTTCGGCGCGATCATCGCGGCGCGATTGCTGCACAAGGCGCTGTCGCTGACCTTGCTGTCGCCAGCCGGTTGCGGCGAGGACATCAACGGCGCTTTCGTGGCAGCGATGCTCGATGGCCAGATCGGCCGCGCGCTGGGCTTTCTCGGCGAAACGGTTCCAGCCGAATCGCAGGCAACTTTCGCCGATCACCTTGCGGTGCATGGCGGCCAGCTCAAGGCCGTTGCCGCGCATGTGTCGGACGGCGGCAAGCAGACAGTTTCGATTGTGCAGAGCCTTGCCGCATCGGCTGTTCCCGTTGCGGCCGTCTTCCTGCGCGACGATGCGATCATCCCGGCACAACACGCGCTGAACATGCCCTTCAATGTCAGCGTCCACATCATGCCCGGCGCCAGCCACCTGCCGCACTGGCGCGATCCCGATGGCATCGCAAAACTCGTGGCGGGGAAATAATCAACGCGGGTTTTTCTTTTCCTGCTCACGTTTGTGCACGGCCAGTGCCATCATCCTCCGGTCACGCCAGGCTGAGGCGTCGTTGAGTTTGCCGCGCGGCACGTCGGCGCGGCGTGACGCATCGAGAACCGCCGACACGCTGTCGGGCCAGGGTGTTGCGGCTGATTGCTGCTCGCCGATGCGGCGGATCGTCGGGCCATAGCGGGTCAGATAGTCGGCAACCCCATCGGGTGCATTGAGATCGATGGTTTCGATCGGCCCCATGAAACTCCAGCGCAAGGCCAGGCCATCCTTGATCGTCTTGTCGAGGTCTTCGGGCGAAACATAATCCTCGGCGATCAGCCGGAAGGCCTCGTTCAAAACGGCAAGCTGCAACCGGTTGAGAATGAAGCCCTCGATCTCGCGCTTCACGGTGATTGGCATCATGCCGCAGGTGGCCATGAAGGCACCGGCGCGTGACACCACGTCCGATGATGTGAAGTCCGCACCGCAGAGTTCGACGATGGGTGCCAGATGCGGCGGATTGAGCGGATGGGATACCAGGCAGCGGTGGCGGGTTTTCAGATCGCCGAAGATGATTGACGGCATGATGGCGGACGTCGAGCTCGACAGGATCGTGTCAATTGCAGCGAGCTTCTCGATCTCGGCGAAGAGCGCCTGCTTGGGCGCTGCCCGCTCGGCGATGTTTTCCTGCACGAATGAAGCGCCACGCAAAGCATCCGCCAGCGTCGCGGCACCGCGGATGCGCGCCAGCAAGGCCGCAGGCTCGCCGATCAGGCCCGCTGCCGCCATGTCGGGCAATGTCGAGGCGATGCTGGTCAGCGCCTTTTCTACTTGCTGCGGGTCTTGATCCCACAGCATCACATCGTGGCCGCCGCGGGCGAACACCATGGCCCAAGACCGGCCGATGAGCCCTGATCCAATGATGGCGGTTTTCATTTCGGCACCGGCGCGTTGGCATGCAGCAATCCTTGCGCCTTCAAGTCCTTCCACAGAGCCTTGGGAAGTTTTACATCCATGGTCTTGACGTTGAGCAGCACTTCCTTCGGCGTGACGCCGCCGGGAATGACGCTGACCACGCACGGATGATGCAGCGGAAAGCGCAGGGCGGCTTGCGGCAGTTTCACCTTGTGCGCCTTGCACACCGCCTCGATCTGCCTCACCCGCTCGAGGATATGTTTAGGTGCTGGTTCATAGTTATACTTGGCGCCGGGCTTTGGCCCGGTGGCGAGAATGCCGGAGTTATAAGGTCCACCCAGCACGATGCCGATGCCTCGCTCTTGCGCGAGCGGCAGGAAGGAATTGAGTGCTTCCTGCTCCAGCAGCGTGTAACGGCCCGCCAGCAGGAACATGTCGAAATCGCCGGCGCGTGTCAGTGTCTCGGCCACCTGCGACTCGTTGATGCCGGCACCGAAGGCCTTGATCACCTTCTCGTCGCGCAGCTTGACGAGTGCCTTGTAGCCATCGCTCATCAGCGTCTTCACATGTGCATCACGCGCCGCTTCCGAGCCGTGTGTCCAGACATCGATGTCGTGAACGAAGAGGATATCGATTGAATCAATGCCAAGGCGTTCGAGCGAGAATTCGAGCGAGCGCATGACACCATCATAGGTGTAATCAAAACGTTCCCGGCGCGATGGCGTATCGTAGAACTTGCCAATGGCGGTACGCTGCTCGGGTGGACAAACTTCGAGGATACGGCCGATCTTGGTTGAAATCACATAATCCTTGCGCTTCTTAGCCCGCAGGAAATGATTGAGGCGGGTCTCCGAAAGCCCAAGCCCGTAGAGTGGTGCTGTATCGAAATAGCGGATGCCGGATGTCCACGCAGCTTCGAGCGTTTTCTGTGCTTCGACTTCGGCGATGGGCCGGAAGAGATTGCCGAGCGGCGCCGCACCGAATCCCAGTTCGGTGAGCGTGATACCTTGTCCCGATGGCGCCTTGAACACGCGCTTCCTCATCTGATGGTGCCTCCTGATAAATTGAGATCGGCAAAGAGTTCAGGCCGGTCCTCCGCGAACGATTCGAGTTCCGAAAGCACGGCTTCGAGATGAGCGATCATGGCCGTTGCCGCCGCCTCGCCGTCGCGGGCTGTAACAGCGGTGACGATGGCGCGGTGCTCAGCAAGCGTCAGTTCCAGTCGCCGCCTTGTGTTGAGCAGCCGGCGCACCCGGTCGAGACTGAGCCTGGCGGTTTCGGTTGCCTGCCGCACACGTTCGAAACCCAACTGATCGAGCAGCATGGCGTGGAAGGCGAGGTCGAAACCGTGAAAGCCGTTGCGATCACCCGCTTCGATGGCCGCCTGCTGGTAGTGCAGATTGCTGGTCAGTTGCTCGACCAGGGCCGATGACGCGCATGCCGCCACATGGCGGACGGTTTCAACTTCCAGCGCCCGGCGCAGGAACATGCTTTCGCGCGCGTCCGAAATTCTGATCAAGGCAACGCGCGAGCCGCTTTGCGGAACGATGTCGACAAGGCCTTCGGCCGCCAGCCGGTTCATTGCCTCGCCGACCGGGAAACGCGACACGCCGAACCGCGCGGCGATCGCCTGTTTGTCAAGAAATTCACCGGGTTTCAGGTCGAGCAGCACGATGGCTTCGCGCAGCGCCCAATGCACCCGGGCAGTCGCTCCCGCCTTCGGTGGACTGCGGCTGGGGTTGAGAAAATCATAGGTGACGTGGCTAACTGACATGCTAACATGTTAGTCAGATTCTTCGGGCTGGCAAGCCCCACAACACAAGTGAGACCAACCACGATGATTGCGACCGTGACGAAAACCCCTCGCATGCTCCGTCTCACAACGGACGACAATGTCCTCGTTGCCATTGATACCGTGGACAAGGGGGCAACGGCCACCGAGGGTATTACAGCACTTGACCGGATCGGCAAGGGCCACAAGATGGCAGCCAGCGACATCAAGTTAGGTGAGCCGGTGCGCAAATTCGGCCAGATCATCGGATTTGCCAAGCAGGACATCGCAAAAGGCAGTTGGATCCATGAACACAATACCGGCGTTCATGATTTCGCCCGCGACTATGCTTTTGCCCAGGAAGCCAAACCCGAAGATATTCTGCCGCTCGACCAGCAGGCGACTTTCATGGGATTGCGCCGTGCCAACGGCAAGGTCGGCACCCGCAACTATATCGGCGTACTCACATCGGTGAATTGCTCGGCCACGGTTGCGGGCTTCATCGCCGAGGAGGTGAAGCGGTCCGGCATGCTGAACGACTATCCCAACATCGACGGCATCGTGGCGCTGAAGATGGACAACGGCTGCGTCGTCGATTTCAGGGGCGCTATCTTCGACATATTGAAACGCACCGCCTGGGGTTATGCCACCAATCCCAACATGGGCGGCGTGCTGATGGTGGGCCTGGGCTGCGAGGGCTTCCAGATTCCACGCTTCAAGGAAGCCTACAACGTCACCGAGAATGAATTGTTCCGTACCATGACGATTCAGGAACAGGGCGGTACGCGCAAGACCGTTGCCGCAGGTGTCGCCGCGGTGAAGGCCATGCTGCCGCATGTCAATGCCGTCAGCCGCGAAACCTGCCGCGCCTCGGAACTGGTGCTTGCCCTGCAATGCGGCGGCTCCGATGGCTATTCCGGCATCACCGCCAACCCCGCATTGGGTGCGGCCGTCGACATCCTGGTGAAGCACGGCGGCACCGGCATCTTGTCCGAGACGCCGGAAATCTATGGCGCCGAGCATCTCCTCACCAGGCGCGCCGCCAGCCGCGAAGTCGGCGAGAAGCTCGTCGACATCATCAAGTGGTGGGAAGATTACACCAGCCGCAACAACATGGAGATGAACAACAACCCCTCGCCCGGCAACAAGCTGGGCGGCCTCACCACCATTCTGGAAAAGTCACTGGGTGCGGCGGCCAAGGGCGGCACCACGACGATGACGGCGGTCTACAATTATGCCGAGCCGGTGACGGCCAAGGGCTTCGTGTTCATGGACACGCCCGGCTACGACCCGGTCGCCGCCACCGGCCAGGTCGCCGGCGGCGCCAACCTCGTCTGCTTCACCACCGGCCGCGGCAGCGTGTTCGGCTGCAAGCCCGCCCCCTCCATCAAGCTCGCCACCAACTCCGCCATGTTCCACCGCATGGAAGACGACATGGACATCAATTGCGGCACCATCCCCGATGGCGACGAAACCGTGCAGGCCTGCGGCGACCGCATCTTCGACCTCATCCTGCGCACCGCCTCGGGTGAGCCAACAAAGAGCGAA
>JANLTS010000516.1:0-2640 GCA_031363045.1 Hyphomicrobiales bacterium | reverse complement strand
TCAACATCGCCACCTTCAACCTCGGCCGCAAGGCGCAGGGTGGCGAGGCCATCTGTCTTGTTTCCATCGATGAACCAACACCGGCGTCGGTGCTGCACGCGCTCTCGAAACTGCCGCAAGTGAAGCAGGCCCGGGCGCTGGAGTTTTAGGAGCAGATCCCAGTGCTCGAGGCGCTTGAACCATCATCTCCCTCCACCGTCATTCCGGCTTTCGCCAGGATGACGGTGGAGGGGACATCTGATTCTTGGTTGTGGGGCAGATTGAATTTCAAGTATTGAGCGTTGGCAACGGCGGTGATTTGACCGCTTTCCCCTCAATACATGACGAGAAGTTCCATGAGGCAAGTGGCCGCTGAGGGCCATGAGCGGAAATCAATAACAATCAAATTTTGTTAACTTCGCGCCGGCAAATGCCCGGTCTTAACCTAGATCAAAGCATTCTCAAGTCAAAGTGAAAGGTGAGAAATGTGCTGGCTTTGTAACCAGCCGCCTCTTGGATACTTGCATATTCATCTTGGAAGACACCTTCAAGCACAAGAATCCCTTCACCACCAAAATGTTCATTGGCTTAGGACCCAACAGTCTGTCCGAAAGCAACGACTGGTTCGAGCTCAGTGCGGCCTCTACAAACTAACATCGGACGAACAAAAAATGCGTTCAATCAAGATAAGAGTCTAATCTTTGCCCAGCACGTTCATGGTGGATTGGCAACGTCCGGCCGTAGAGTTGCCGCGTGCGCTCTGGTGTGCCGACCATGTTCGGTTCTCCAACATACGAAAAGATCGCGACATAGCGCCGGCGCGGCCCACTCAAGGGTGCCACCCTATGCAGCGAGTATCGCCCGCGAAAGATCTGAAGGTCGCCTGGCTCAAGGTTGAGCACCTGCACCTTGTTTGAAGTACCGCTCAGAACGCGAGAAACTTCAGCGAAATTCTCGTCCACCTCACGAATGTGGGGCGCGTATTCGAATGCGCCGCCTCTATCGGCATTCTGTATGGCAAGTGTCACGGTAAAGTTATTCGTGTCGAAATGCCACGGGAAGCCGTTGCCTTCCTCGGCCATGTTGACGATGACGTCCGCCAATGGATCAGCGTATCGGTAGAATGCATTCTCCTGAAGGCAGTCTTGTATGAAGCGGTCGAACCCCTGGCTATCGTGAATTGTACGAAGTGGGCCGTTCTTGGGAAAGTTGTCTGCAGGCACAAATGAATTCGAGCGATCAAAGAACTGGCGACGCGGATCGTCAACCGGGAGGCTTGGATCGTCCTTGGAGAAATAGACATTAGTGCGGTTGAAACTACGGTGGCCTTTGTCTGCCACTCTATCAGCTTCAGCCGTGAGCGCCGCAATCCCCTCTGTTGTCAGAAATTGCTTTATAACAGCACAGCCGTCACGTTCCAAGTCAGTGCGGATCCTGTTTAACAAGGTCTCCCGCTTTGTCCCTTGCTGGTCAATCGGGTATCGCTTGTAGTCAATCATGTTTGAAGGCGCATAAGGCATGAACAGACTTCCAATCAGTATATCTCAAGGTAAGTGCATCACCCAATCCATTCAACCGATATGCGCCGGATGATCCACCTGTTGGCTTCAAGTCTAGTACAAATGGACATCAGTGAAAAGACCAGACATGAATTGCAAGAACGTATTTGACTGATCGTAGCCGCTCGTTGCCAAAACTGTGACGGCCGCTTCGGGTTAAACTCGGAAATGGCAGATACCGTTCTGCCAGCCGGCTTTGCTTCTGTATCCGGAAAATCTAACTGACTCATGAGTTGAATCTTCGTCCGCTTGAGGTTTGCGGCGATCTGGTCTATGTCTTTGCGCTCACGCCGGAGGGGGCAATCTCTGGAGGTTTACCATGGTCGCTGTCGCTGTAGGTCCTGAGCTGATCGTCAACGTCACTGACGACTTCAAGCAGTACCGGCCGTTTCTGACCAGTCTGGCGACTGGCGGCTATCTCGTCGGTTGGCAAGACGAGAGCGGTGATGAGCCACCGGTTGGTGCTGATGGCGACGACGTGCGCTATGCCATCTATGACGCCTTTGGCAACCGGATCAGCGGTGGCGTCGATCTCATCGCCAATACCGAGATGCTGGCTTCGCAGTTTGAGGGTGCGGCGGCGGGCTTCACCGATGGCAAATTCGTGATGGTGTGGACGGACGCTGGTGAAACCCCGCCGGATTTCAGTGACCGCGCCATCCGTGGCCAGATCTTCAATGCCGACGGCTCCAAGTCGGGTGCTGATTTCATGATCAATTCAACATTCCCGCTCAGCCAGGACGAGCCGTCGGTGACGGTGCTCACCAATGGCAAGTTCGTGGTGAGTTGGACCAGCGAGGATGATGATGCCTCGGGCGCCCGGCAGGTGATTGGCCGGGTATTCAATGCCAATGGCACGCCATCGACGGCTGAGTTCGTCATCAACACCAACCAAGATGTTGGCAATCAAGGCGGCTCCACGGTCATAGCGTTGTCAACCGGTGGTTTCGCGGTGGTCTGGGACGACCGCGAGAATACCGATGTCACCGATAACCAGACGGCCAGCTACATCAGGATATATGATGCCGGCGGCACGGCACTGGGGCCAGCCCTGGTGGCGAATAATGCATCAGCCGGTGACCCGCAGGATATCAGCGTCACG
>JANLTS010000034.1:0-20564 GCA_031363045.1 Hyphomicrobiales bacterium | reverse complement strand
CATCAACCTGGCCAATACATCGAACCTCATTGGGCTGTTTGGGATATTCGCCATCGGTCAGGCCATTGTCATCATCACCGGCGGCATCGACCTGTCGGTCGGATCGGTGATTGCGCTGCTGGGTGTTTTGTTCGTCGATCTTCTGGCCAATTTCGGCGTGCCCTGGCCACTGGCGCTGATGCTGATGCCGGTCCTCGGCGTCGTCTTCGGATTGGTTCATGGCCTGCTGATCGTGAAACTGAAGATACAGCCCTTCATCGTCACCCTGTGCGGACTTCTGATCTATCGCGGCGTGGCACGTTTCTACACGGCAGATGCCACGGCCGGGTTCAGCTTCGGCCAGTCTTTCCCCGCCGTCGAATGGCTGACTGTCGGGCGCTCGTTTGGCGTCCCCCACTCGTTTTTCGCGCTGGTGGTGATCGGCGCCATCATGTGGATCGTGCTTCACCGTTCGGTTTTCGGGAGATATCTCTATGCCGTCGGCAAGAACGAGGAAGCGGCCCGCTACTCGGGTATCAACACTGATGCCGTCATCATTTCGGCCTACGCAATCTGCGGCCTGCTCACCGCAATTTCAGCGATCTTCTTCGCCATGTACACGCGCTCGATCTCACCATCCTCGCATGGCAATTTCTATGAACTCTACGCCATTGCAGCCTCGGTCCTCGGCGGTTTCTCACTGCGCGGCGGCGAGGGATCGATCGTCGGGGTAGTGCTCGGCGCGGTTCTCCTCCAGGTCCTGCAGAATCTCGTCAACCTGCTGGGCATCCCAAGCTCGCTCAACTTCGCTGTCATGGGTGCTGTCATCCTTATCGGCGTGCTGGTGGACAGCCAGCTGCCAAGGCTTCGCGCCCTTCTGTCCGCGTCTTCAGCGCGCGGGTAGACGCCTAATAGTTGCACATCCTATGGCAAAGCTAACACCGTGCTTTTCGATGCTGCCGGCATTCTTCGCCTCTTCCCATTCAAGCTATTTTTGCGGTTCCAGTTCAAACGTTACTCCCGCTGTACCGTTTGCAAGGATTGACGGCGCGCCTTGTCCCGCACTTGCTCAAAGACCTGTTTGCCGAGACCTTGCGGGATTACGCCGAAAGACCACTCGCCTTTTCGGGCCTGACTGATCCCATAGGGGATGCGGCCTTTCTCCCAGACAAGCTTGTTGACCTGGCTGGTCTTGATCCACGACTGCCCTTCATCAAGGCCAAGCTGCTTCGCAACGCTGGCTGGCACTTTGACAGCCGTCTCGTTCTTGCCGGGCGGTTCGTGAGTTATGGCGCAAAGCAAAACGTCCCTGGAGCCGTCAGGCCTTTCGGCGGAGGCGAGAACAATCGCGCAGGGCCGGTCCTTGCCGCTATCGACGCCGGCCTGCTTTTCCTCCTTCCAGAGGAAATCGTAGCGCACGACCAGCCCGGCTTTTGGTTCGAACGGCACGCGGCTATTTCATCAGGTGGTCAAGGTGCGGCGTCGGTTCGCCCTGATAGCCCTTTTCAAGTTCGGCGCGAATGTCTTCGGGAAGCTCGTGCGAATAGAAGGTCTGCCGCGTGTCGATGGCCTTGAGCCGCTTGAATTCCTCCGCCGACAACACGACAATGCTTTCGCGGCCATGATGGGTGACCGAGACCGGCTCTCTCTGTGCCATGTCGCGGTAGCGGCCAAAATTGTTTTGCAGTTCGGCGGCTGTGATGGTGACCATGTGCCACCTCCTTTCCAATTATCGCTATAATAGCGAATTTCGCTAAAATAGGCAAGATTAATGGTCAGATGCAATTCTAGCGAATTTTCCGCCAACGGGGGAGGAGTGGCAAATTCTTGCCGGAATTGATAGTTGCCTCGTGTCAACTATAACGACGCCAAAAGACGGCAAAAAGACGTGCAATTTACGCCGAATCTCGTGGGTTTCGGCGCCGGAAGACACCGGATTGTACAATATTTACAGCGATTTTATAGAGTGTAGGAATTGTTTCACGTGAAACACTGGCGCAAAAATAATGGCCCTGGTTTTCTCTGCTTCCCGGCGAAATTCGCCCCCCTCAGGCCGCCAGGCGGCGGGACTCGACGAGTTGTGCGGCGCGCTTGTGGTAGTGATGCGCGAAGCCGCAGAAGCCGCCGATGATGCGGGCCTTTTCGGCCGGCCATTGCTCATCGAGACAATCGACATTGACCGAAAACATGATGTTGCGCATCGGGCCGTCGGTGAAGTGATAGGACAATCCATGCCGCGAAATGCCGAAGCGCGCGGCGGCGTCCTTCATGGCATCGGTCGTGGGATTGATGGCGCTGGGTTCGGACCAGTCGATCATCCCGGTCTTGGCAGCGTTGGTTTCGAAGCCGGGATCGCCCAAGGGCGTGTAATGGCTCATGTAATAGGCCATGTAGGCGGGATCATAGGTGGCGATCCACGCCACCTCGTCGGGCTGGCCATGAAACAGCGACAGGCTCCAATAGGAGAAATGGCGCACCATGAAGGTCTGCGCCATCCGCTCCAGGTACTGGGTCGCCTCCTCGAAGGAGGTGAAGGCCTCCTTGGGCTCGCGTTTCGGGTCAAAGCACATCACAGTCCTCTCGAAGTGCTATTCTAAGACCCGGAGGCTCAAGGCGAGATTAAGCAGTCTGGTTAAATTTGAGTGATCACATGGACATCAGCGCGGCATTGCCGCCAGACGCCGTGGTATCGGTCGAACACACCCGCTCGGTTGCAAAGCGGTGCAGGTAATGGGGCCCCCCTGCCTTTGGGCCGGTGCCGGAAAGTCCCTCGCCGCCAAAGGGTTGGGCGCCCACCACGGCGCCAATCTGGTTGCGGTTCACATAGATGTTGCCAACCCGCGCCAGGCGCCGCACTTCGGCCGCTGTTGACTCGATCCGGGTGTGAAGACCCAATGTCAGGCCATAGCCCGTGGCATTGAGCGCCGCGCAGACGTCGGCCATGCGATCACCGGCAAAGCGCACCACATGCAACACGGGCCCGAACACCTCGCGCTTCAAAGGTGCCAGCGAGGCCAGTTCGAAGGCCGCAGGTGAAACAAACGTCCCATGCGCGCAATTTGAGCCAAGCGGCAGATCGATAATGGTTTTTGCTTGGCTCCGCATGCGTGCCTTGTGGCCGTCGAGAGAGGCTTTGGCCTCCTCGTCGATCACTGGGCCAACATCGGTCGAGAAGTCCAGCGGATCGCCAATTGTCAGTTCCGCCATGGCGCCTTTCAGCATCGCAACGACACGATCGGCCACATCGTCCTGCACGAACAACAGCCTCGCCGCCGAGCAGCGCTGGCCGGCACTGTCGAAGGCCGATGCCAGCACATCGCGCACCGCCTGTTCGGGCAGTGCGGAACTATCGACGATCATCGCATTCATGCCGCCGGTCTCGGCGATCAACGTGGGTATTGCCCCATCGCGCGCCGCCAAGGCACGGTTGATGATCGCCGCCGTTTCATTGGAACCGGTGAAAGCCACGCCAGACAGCGCCGGATGCGCCAGCAGCACCTTGCCGATGCGCGCGCCATCGCCCGGCAGCAGGTGCAGGACGGCAGCCGGAACACCCGCCTGATGCAACAGCTTCACGGCCTCAAAGGCCACCAGCGGCGTCTGCTCGGCGGGCTTCGAGACCACGGCATTGCCAGCCGCCAGTGCCGCCGCGATCTGCCCAGTGAGGATCGCCAGCGGGAAATTCCATGGCGAGATGCAGGCGAAAACCCCACGCCCATGCAAAGTCAACTCATTGCGCTCACCCGTTGGCCCGGGCAGCAACATGGCGCGCTCGAATTCGGTCCGCGCCTGAACGGCATAGTAACGCAGGAAGTCCACCGCCTCGCGCAGGTCCGCGATGGCGTTATCAAGCGACTTTCCAGCTTCGCGCACCAGCAGCGCCACGAAGCGCTCGGCATTGGCCTCATAAAGATCGGCAGCCTTCTCAAGCACCTGCGCCCGTGCCGCACCGCCGCCAAGGTCCCACTCAATCTGCGCCACACTGGCCACTAGCATTGCCTGCGCCACGGCATTTTCATCAGCCTCGTGCATTTCACCGAGGATGAGACGCCGGTCATGCGGTGAGGTGATGATGCGCTTAGGTCCCGTCAGCTCCGCCTTGCCATCGACCACCGTGTGATCATTCACCAGTTGCGCCAGCGTCTTGGCAACGCCATCCACAAAGCGCGCCCGCGTCGCATCATCCCACATCGCGGCGCCCGCTGAATTGACCCGGCCTGCGAAGATGTTGGCAGGTAACGGAATTCTGGGATGCGGAACATCGGCGAGTTTCCCCACTTCCATCACCGGATCGGCAATGATCTCGGCAATCGGCGCCTCGTCATCGGCCAGCCGGTTGACGAAGGAGGTATTAGCGCCATTCTCAAGCAGCCGTCGGACGAGATAGGCCAGCAGGTCCTCGTGACTCCCCACAGGCGCATAGATGCGGCACGGCTGGTTCATCTTGGTAGCACCCACCACCTGCTCATAGAGCGCTTGTCCCATGCCATGCAGCCGCTGGAACTCGAAGCGCCGGTCGCTGCCCGCCATCACCGAGATCGCAGCCAGCGAATGCGCGTTATGCGTGGCAAACTGCGGGTAGAACACATCGCGCCGGTTAAGAAGGAACTTCGCGCATGCGAGATAGCTCACATCGGTCGAAACCTTGCGCGTGAACAGCGGATAGGCCGGCAGACCCTGCTCCTGCGAGCGTTTCACTTCCGTATCCCAATAAGCGCCCTTCACCAACCGCACCGGGATGACGCGGCCCGTCGTTTCCGCCAGTTTCGCCAGCCATTCCAACACTGGCTTGGCCCGCTTGGAATAGGCCTGAACGGCAAGCCCGAGCCCGTTCCAACCCGCCAGCCTCTCGTCCTGCAGCAACCGTCCAATGAGTTCCAGCGACAGATCCAGCCGGTTCACCTCTTCCGCATCGATGGTGAGACCGACATTGAGAGCCTTGGCCTGAACGGCCAGCTCCGCCACGCGCGGCAGAAGCTCCGCCATCACCCGCGCCTCCTGCTTCTCCTCGTAGCGTGGATGCAAGGCCGATAGCTTCACCGAGATCGAGGCGCGGCTGAAAGTATCCCCTCCTTTGGATTTGGCCCCGACGGTCGCCAAGGCATTCTGGTAAGAGGCATAATAGCGGTGCGCATCCTCCATGGTGAAAGCCGCCTCGCCCAACATATCGTATGAGAAGCGATATCCCTCGTTTTCAAGGGGTGCGGCGATGGTCAGGGCCTCGTCAATAGTCCGCCCGAGCACGAATTGCTTGCCCATGATGCGCATGGCCTGTTTCATGGCATTGCGGATGATCGGTTCGCCCGAGCGCGTCACCAGCTTCTTGAGATAGCTCCCGACATCGCTGCGCGCGATCCTCCCCAGATCGACGAAACGCCCGGTCAGCATCAGCCCCCACGCGGAGGCATTGACGAACAACGATTCCGATTGGCCCAGATGCCGCTCCCAGTCCTTGCCACCCACCTTGTCGGCGATCAGCTTGTCTGCCGTGCCAGTATCGGGGATGCGCAACAGCGCCTCCGCCAGACACATCAGCACCACGCCCTCTTCCGACGATAGCGAATATTCCTGCATGAATGCGTCGATACCGCCCTGTTGCCGACGTGCCGCGCGCACAGCAGCCACCAGTTGCCGGGCCAGTTCCGCCACGCGCTTCTGGTCATCCGGGGACAATGCGGCCTCCGCCGCCAACGCCCGCACCGTCGCCGTTTCATCGGCAAAGAGCTTGGCGGCAATGGCAGAACGATTTGGCAAAGTGGTCATCGGCAGGCCTCCATGAATGGCGCGTTCTTGCCACAAATCGCAAAGCGCTTCTCACCAAAGATTGGCTCTGTTACAGAGGTTTCATAGGGTAATCAGTTCAGGACTGGCAGTTTCATGCCGAAAGAGTTGCGAGAAACAGTGGATCTCGATTCCGTCGACCTGGCCATACTGGCCGCCCTTCAAGACAATGCAAGGCTTCCGGTCGTTGAGCTGGCAAAACGCGTCAATCTCTCCCCCACGCCTTGCACCTTGCGACTGCGGCGTCTGGAGAGCGATGGAGTGATCGCAGGCTATCATGCCAGACTCAATCCGCAGGCGTTGGGCCACGCCCTAATGGTCCTTGTCACGGTCAGTCTCAAATCCACCGATGAGGCGATGCTCAAAGCCTTCAATGCCGCCGTGAAACCGGTGAAACAGATTCTCGAATGCCACATGGTCGGCGGCGGTTTCGACTATCTCTTGAAAATCCGCGTACGCGATATGGGCGAGTATCGCGACATTCTCGGTGGCGTCCTCGGTGCCTTGCCGATGGTCGAAAGCACGCATTCCTACTTCGTCATGGAGGAGGTAAAGGAATCGGCATTGCTTGACCTTGGCCCTTCCAAAGAATCCCGTGCATGAAACCGAAACTTGTCCGAACCATCGCGGCGCTGCGCCGCGAAACCGCCAAATGGCGGGCTGATGGCCTGAGTTATGCGGTCGTTCCCACTATGGGAGCTATCCATTCCGGCCACGCACAGCTCGTCACCGAAGGCCTGAAACGCGCTGACAGGGTCATCACCACCATCTTCGTCAATCCGAAGCAATTCGCGGCACATGAGGACCTGAGCAAATATCCGCGCGACGAGGATGGCGACGTGCGAAAGCTTGGTAAGGCTGGCACCCATTTGATCTTTTCGCCTAGCCCCGATGAAGTATATCCGCCGGGCTTTTCAACAACCGTCTCGCTGACTGGCCCCGCCAAGGCAGGCCTCGAGGATAAGTTCCGGCCGCAGTTCTTTGATGGCGTTGCCACCATCGTTGCCAAGCTTTTCATCCACACAGGTGCTGATTTCGCGATGTTTGGTGAAAAGGACTATCAGCAATTGAAGGTGATCACTCGCATGGCGAAAGATCTCGACTTACCCATCGAGGTGGTCGGAGTTCCGACGGTTCGCGAAGACGATGGCCTCGCCAAGTCGTCGCGCAATATTTACCTGTCAAAGGCCCAGCGGCTGCAGGCTATCGCCATCTTTCGCAATCTGCACAAGGCTGCCGAGCGCATCCGCGCCGGTGTCCATCCACAATCGGCCACCCGTTCCGCCATCCGCACGCTTATGGCACTGGGCTTCAAGGTTGATTACGTGACTGCCCGAAACGCCGAATCCCTGAGTATCCCGCAAAGCAATGACGAACCCATGCGCCTCATCGCCGCCGCTTGGCTCGGCAAGACCCGACTGATCGATAACATCCCGGTTTAGAGGGCTTTCCACAGGATCACCCTGCCCTCGCTGGCGAAGCCAAGCTTGCTGTAGAATTGCCGAAGGTCATGGTGCTCTTGGGCAAAGGGAGTCACTGTCACCTGATAGCCCTTGGCACCACGCCGCCTCAGGATGTCTTCAGCCCCGAGCAGCAAGTGGCGTGAGACGCCCTTACCGCGCCATTCAGGGCGGACATAGAGATCGCCAATTTCGGCCGACCAACCATACTCGATACCGAACTCCATCGACAGCGTGGCAATGCCTGCTGACTCGCCCGCATCCTCGGCCAAGAGAATAGCGCAGGTGTCGATCTCAACCATTTGCCGGGTGTTCTCCGCGATGACCGCATCAGGCGTGTCAAAGCCCTCTTCCCGAAAGAAGCGTTGCAGAAGTTGAATAGCCATATCGAGAATGTCACCCCCCGTGAGCCGCCGGACTTTCAAAGTAATCCAAGCTCCGCCAGCTCCCGGCGCATCTTTTCGGGCATGCCCTCTGCTTTTCCCGTCTTTGGCAGGTCGGGTGGCGAGTCAACGGCGGTGAGATAACGCCAGCCCTGAAAGGCCCTCTTGGGTGTCGGTCGTACCGGTATAATCTGCGGCTTGAAAACGATGCGGCAGCGTCCAATTCCGTCGGCACCGGTGACGGCCTCAAGCCCGGCAATCGGCTGACGGCACAGGATCATGCCCCGGATTACCCAATAAAGCGAACCACCGGGAACGATCTCGTCGCGGCGCTTCGGGAACATTCGCGTCGTATGGTCAAGCGTGTCTTTTCCGGCCCGGCAATCCCTGACCCAGGATTCGAGTTCTTCGATTTCACTGACGCCAACGCAGAGTTTCAGAATGTTGAGAGGCATGCCAAGCTTGATTTCGCTGAATCGCAACCTGTCATCTTATGCTAGCCTGCAGATAGAGGAAATGGCCTTCGGGCCGTTTTCCCCAAACCAGAAACAAGGGATTGCGTGCCATGACCAACACCGTCGCCAAGATTATCGAGCTCACCGCTTCGTCCTCAAAAAGCATTGAAGATGCTGTTGAAACCGGTATCCGCCGTGCCGACGAGACCCTTGACAATGTCGAGGGCGCATGGATTCAAGACATCAAATGCGTGGTCAAGAACGGCAAGGTCGCCGAATGGCGCGTCAACATGAAGCTCACATTCCTGTTGAAAGAGTAACGGCGCCATCACTCAACCGTGAGCGCTTGCACGGCCATGTGATTGGCGAGTGAATGCGCCGTTTGGCATTGAGATTCCAGAACCCGAACTGCGGTTCTCAAACAAACAGGAGAAACACCCATGAAGCATATTGGCAAATCCGGCGCAGCGCTTGCCGCCGCCGCTTTCGCTCTCACCATTTCCGGTCTCGCCCCGGCCCCAGCCCATGCCGACGACGCCAAGGTTCATTGCGTCGGCATCAACTCCTGCAAGGGCACTTCGGAATGCAAGACCGGCAGCTCTTCCTGCAAGGGACTGAATGCGTGCAAGGGCCAGGGCTTTCTGTCGACCACCAAGGCCGAATGCGACACCGCCGGCGGCAAGGTCGAAGGCTAGTTGGAATAACACCGCGAGTCGAAACGGACTCGCGGTTCATTTCCCGTGCAACGATGCAAATGCGCCCCAAAAGTCTTGGATTTGGTCTCGGCCTGAGAGCTCAGCACTATCGCGAGATCCTTGATGGCAATCCAAGTGTGGATTGGTTTGAAGTAATCTCTGAGAATTACATGATTCCCGGCGGGCAACCATTGCGCATGCTCGAAGCCGTGGCCGAGCGGTATCCTGTCGTGATGCATGGCGTTTCGCTCTCGATTGCGTCGACGGCGCCCTTGGACTTGGAATACCTCAAAGGCCTGAAAGAGCTTGCGGAGCGCGTCAAGCCACGCTGGATCTCCGACCATTTATGTTGGACAGGTGTCCACGGCGTCAACCTCCACGATCTCCTTCCTGTGCCCTATACCGAGGAAGCACTTGCGCATGTCGTGTCACGCATCAACCATGTGCAAGATTATCTCGGCCGCCGCATCGTCATTGAAAATGTTTCTAGCTATGTTGAGTATGAATGCTCTGAGATGAGCGAGTGGGATTTCGTCGCCGAAATTGCGCGCCGGGCCGATTGTTGGCTACTCCTTGACGTCAACAATGTCTTTGTTTCCGGAACCAATCATGCATTCGACACTGACAAGTTTCTTGAGGCTATCCCTGCCGAGCGTGTTGTGCAATTTCATCTTGCGGGACACAGCGAAGGCCGAAACTGCTTGATCGATACTCATGATCAACCGGTATGCCCCGAGGTTTGGTCGCTTTATGCCAAAGCGCTCGAGCGGTTCGGAGCGGTTTCTACCATGATTGAGCGCGATGACAACATCCCGCCATTGTCCGAACTTCTGGAAGAGCTTGATCATGCCCGAAGCGTTGCTGCCGCAGTGCTCAATACCGGAGTAGCAGCATGACTAAACTCGCCGATCTGCAACGCGACATGCAGCGAGCAGTAATGGGAAAGTCTACTGCCGCCGATGGTTTGCTGGCAATGCCTCCCGCCGGCAGCCCGGCTGAACGGCTCAGTGTCTACCGGAATGGCTATGGCCTTCGCTTGACGGAGTTCATTGCTCATGATTACGAAAAGCTCCGCACCTATCTTGGCGATGTCCGGTTTAATGAAATGGCGGATCGCTATATCCACGCGCATCCCTCCGATCATCCAAATGCCCGCTGGTTCTCCCGTCACTTGCCGGAGTTTCTGACCACGTCGCCACATTATCGCCGCCAGCCGGAGATTGCGGAATTGGCGCACCTCGAACGCGCCATCAACGACGCCTTCGATGGTCCAGACCACCCGATTGTCACCATGGCGGATCTTGCGGCGATCCGGCCGGAGGACTTCGTGTCTGCCTCGTTCCGTATTGCTCCAACGGTGCACCGCTTTGCGGTCACCACGAACGTCAGCAGCTTGTGGGCCAGCCTCAAATGCGATGAGATACCGCCACATCCCGAGGATTGTGCGAAACCGACCGAAATCATGGTGTGGCGGCAAGGCTCAGGCTCACGCTTCCGCATTCTCGGCGAAGAGGAGGCCATGGCGATCGACAGCGCCCGGGAGGGCCTGTCGTTCAGCGTTGTATGCGAGATGATGGCAACCTACGAGGACCCGGACAATGCCGGATTGCGCGCTGCTGCTTACCTTCGCGGTTGGATCGAGGCGGAAGTCGTCTCCGCGATTGAGATCGAAGGCGTCGAAGAGAAGTAACCCGAGTCAACTTTCTTCAACTGAAATGTATCTTTCACCCGAACGCCAATGTTGTGGCGGATCATCAGTTCCGCCAGCCGGCAGCCGTCGATCAGGACGACACGGCGCGTGAGTTTTGCGCAAAATTCCGGGGCGCCTGCCGAGAAATGCGTCGTGGTAACAAAGACGCCTTTTCCCGCGTGCCGGGCCTCAAGACTTCCTGCGAAGTCACGCACTTCAGCAATCGGACCCGGATTTCCCGGGCGCAGGCGCTTGGCCTGAATGCAGACCTGATCAAGCCCAAGTTCATCGAGCGCGATGATGCCGTCTACTCCGCCATCCCCGGTACGGCCCAGGCATTGGGCCATCTCGTGGCGGCGGCTACCATAGCCCATTGCCAACAACACATCGATCACCAGATACTCGAAAAATTCCGGCCGCTGGGTATGTATCCGCGAAATCAGGTCTTCAACCAGCACAGCGTGCGCAGCTCGCACCATGGTAGACAATGAATGATCGATGCCCGTTTCCGGTGCCGGCATTCCTTGTGCCGTAACATTGGACAGGATGTAAGTTTCCCCGTCCGGCTGCATCAACCGCTGATAGTCCGCAATGAGTGTCATCACTAAATCTCCATCCTTTGAGTAAAGGATGAAGATTTAGAATTACGCTAAGGCAATTCCGGCAATCTTAGCAACTACGGTGAGAAAATCATTTAGGATGCAGCCTTGCTGATATAGCATTTCACACCTTTGCTCTTCAGCTTGGCGCACTCGCTGTTGGCGTCCGATTGCGAGTCAAAACCCACGAGCCGAATCCGATAAAACACTCCTTTGGTTCCGAGATCGGCTCTCACCACGACGGGTTCTTTACTGGCCAAAGCCTTGTGACGGGCCTTCATTTTTTTCCACGACGACCAGGCTGCGTCCTCGGTCGTAGCCGATGTAATCTGAACCGACCAACCAGTTGCGTTGGCGGTGTCCGATGTTGGTTCGTCAGCAACCGAGGTCTCGGCCGCAGCGGTTTCCTCCGGAACTGTCTCGACCTCGACAATTTTTTCCACGGCCTCGGGTGCTGCCGAAGCGGGTTCGACATGGGCCATCTTGGTTTCGGGAAGAACCCTGTCGGCGATCTTCTTCTTGATCTTTTTGCTGACCGCTGGTGCAGCCTCACCGCCTTCGTCCAGCAAGGTGGCAGATGGCGCCTGGGCTTCCGGTAATTTATGCTTGGCCGGCGTCACTGCGGCCGTCGCGATTTGATCGGAGGCAGAAGCCACCACGAGCTTGGGCATCGCCTTTCCATCCAGCACTGCCAGGCGTTGCAAGGCAGGTTCGTAACCAGGATTGGCTGCAATTGCCTTATGAAGCGCGTCGCGGGCATCGGCAGTGCGGCGCAGCTTTTCAAAGGTCAGCGACTGGGCAAAATAAACCCGCGCCGGATCGGGATAATTGAAGCGCAGCGACTTGTCGAAATCGGCGAGCGCAAAGAGATGCTGCCCGCCATCGCGCAGCAGCGTGCCGCGGCTGTAGTAGGCATGGCTAAACTGGCTGTCGAGGAACAGGGCAGACGTGAAATCTTCGATGGCTTGAGCGTTTTGTTGCAGCCTTTGGTACGACAGGCCGCGGTTATACAGCGCCAACGCCCGCAATTTGCCCGACATGGCATCGATGCGCATGGCTGCGGTGTAGTCGTCTATCGCAAACTCATGCTCGTTGAGACGTTGATACGCCAACCCCCGGTTGAGCAAGGCGTTGGCCAGCACTTCTGGTTCGAGCTTGCGGGATTCGATGGCTTGGCCATATGCCTCCACTGCCGCCGCAGCGTCACCCACTTGCAAGGCTTTGTAAGCCTGAGAGACCAGCTTGCCATTTGGTGTAGCGGCGGCCGCTCCGGAAACCGCTGCACTTGCAGCAAGAAACGCAGAACAAACAGACGCAAGGAGGATTTTGGGTACGCTCATGCAGGTCAGTATTGGGAGAATAGGGTTAAAACAGAGTTTCCCCACAAGCCAAACTGTATTGCCAAGTGCTTAACGGCAGACCTGAAGGCGTGTCGTTTTCGGACGGCAATCCGGTTCGTTGTTGTTGACGAACCAGCCCAAGACCTGTCACAACATCATCTGTGTGGTGCCCGATGCCAGAAGGCAGAGGGCCGAACAGGGAACACGGTGTGGACGACCCAATCGGGGCCAAATCCGTGACTGCCCCCGCAACTGTGAGCGGTGAGGATTCTGGCACTCTTGGCCACTGGGCAACCGGGAAGGCCGTCAGGATCTTAAGACCCGCGAGTCAGGAGACCTGCCACACGCAACCGACGGGCTTTCAGCCCGGATTCAACTGGTCACCACGGAGGGTGTTCATGACCGCTCGTACAAATTCTGCCACGCTTTCGATCTCGCAACGCATCGCTGCTGGATTGGCGCTGTTGGTCGTCGGTTCGGCGCTGCTCTACGCCGTCGGGCTGTCGCACATGGCACTCGCCCACAATGCGGCGCACGACACGCGCCACGCCATCGGCTTTCCCTGCCACTAAGCGGACGACCCAACATATGATCGGACGAGTGGTGCTCGTCGCGCTCCTTGCGGGGATCACGGCCGGGTTGATCATGGGCGCTATCCAGCATGTGCGGCTGACGCCCCTTATCATTGAAGCTGAACTCTACGAGAAACGCGGCCACGATCACGGAACCAAGGCGGACGAACCTGCTCCGGCATCCACCAGCCATCGAGAAGACTGGGCACCGGCTGACGGTTGGCAGCGCACGGTGTCGACGACGGTCGCCTCCGCTATGACTGGCGCCGCCTTCGCCGCAATCTTGGTCGGCATCTCGCTGCTGACGGGCATTCCGGTTACAAGGGAAAATGGTGTCATCTGGGGCCTCTGTGGATTCTTGGCAGCAACTCTGGCACCCGCCATGGGCCTGCCACCGGAACTGCCGGGCATGGCCGCAGGCGATCTCATAACCCGCCAGGTTTGGTGGGCGGGAACGATAGCAGCGACGGCTGCCGCACTTTACCTCATCGTCTCACGGCGTGAGACGTGGGCACTGGCTTTGGCGATCGCACTCATTGGTCTGCCCCATGTCATCGGCGCACCCGATCCCGTCTCGCACGAGAGTTCCGTGCCGGCCAGCCTCGCCGCCGCCTTCAGCGCCAGCTCGATTGCCGCCAACGCCATCTTCTGGGTGTTGATTGGAAGTTTTCTGGGACTGGCCATCAACCGCTATGCCAAGGAGATTTATTCTACATGAGCCCGCAAAAGATCCCCGCCACGGTCATCACCGGGTTTCTGGGCGCCGGAAAAACCACACTCATCCGCAACATGCTGGAAAACGCCAGGGGGCGCCGCATCGCGCTCATCATCAATGAGTTCGGCGATGTCGGTGTTGATGGCGAAATTCTCAAGGGCTGCGGTGATGACGTCTGCCGTGAGGAAGATGTGATCGAGCTTTCAAATGGCTGCATCTGCTGCACGGTTGCCGATGATTTCGTGCCGACCATGAAGATGCTGTTGGATCGTGCCGACCCGCCGACCCACATCGTCATCGAAACATCAGGCCTGGCGCTGCCGCAGCCACTGGTGCGCGCTTTCAATTGGCCGGAGATCAAGTCGCGTGTGACCGTCGATGGCGTGGTTACCGTAGTCGATGCCAAGGCGTTGGCCGAAGGCCGCTTTGCCGATGACGAGGAAGCCGTCGCCGCCCAGCGCGCCGCCGATCCGAACCTCGATCACGAAAACCCCATCGAGGAGCTCTTCGAGGACCAGTTGAACTGCGCCGACATGGTGATCGTCAACAAGACCGATTTGCTTGAGGGTGCCGAGCAGGCGCGCGTGACAGACGAATTACGGGGCAAGATCCGTCCCGGCACCAGACTCATTCCCACCCGTCATGGCGTCCTTGAAATATCCGCCCTTCTCGGCGTCGGCGCGGCGGTTGAAGACGACATGACGAACCGCTTGTCACACCACGAGATGGAAGGTGAGACCCAGCATGATCACGACGACTTCGTCACCTTCATCGTGGCGCTGGACGAACAACCTGCGAAGGATTCTCTGTTGAAGCGTATCGAGCAGACCATCGCCGCCCATGACATCTTGCGCGTCAAAGGCTTCGCCGATGTAAAGGGTTCGTCTGCCCGCCTGCTGGTTCAAGCCGTGGGTCCGCGCCTCAATGGCTATTTCGACCGCCCATGGAAGCAAGGCGAGGCCCGCCGTACCCATCTTGTCGTCATCGGCGAGAAGCATATGGACCAGCCTGCGATCACGGCGATGCTGCGAGGCTGATGCACCTTCTCGCCACCACATCGGGCAAGATCGATGGCGCCGCCGAGGCCGACGATCTCAAACAGTCACCTGCGGATATCATCGTGCTGTCCGCGGCCGACAGCGAATTGGCTTCTCTCGCACGCGCCCACGATGCCGCTCCGCTGCCCCTGCGCCTCGTGAATTTTTTGCAACTCCAGCATCCGCTCTCGGTCGATCTCTATCTGGAAAACACCGCGGCCCGCGCGAAGCTTATTGTACTTCGGCTGCTGGGTGGCGCTTCCTACTGGACCTACGGTCTCGATCAGTTGGAAACCCTCGCGCGAGACCGGAACATCATGCTCGCCGTGTTGCCAGGAGATGCCCAACCCGATCCTGATCTGACATCACGCTCGACATTGGTTCCGCATCATTGTGAGCGTTTGCGGCAATACCTCGTCCTGGGTGGAGCGCAGAATTCGAAAGCCTTCCTCGCCTATTGCCGCCATCTGCTTGACGGCTCATCAAAGCCAGAGCCTGCCGTCGAACTTCCAAAAGCCGGCATCTACCGCGACACCTCCGGCCACGGTCAACCGCTTGCAGCCATTGCGTTCTATCGCTCGGTGCTGGAAGGCGCGCAAACAGCACCTATCGACGCATTGATCGAAGCACTATCGGCACGCGGTATCGGTACAAAAGCCCTCTATGTGGCGAGCCTCAAAGACCAGGTCAGCGTCGATTGCCTGAACGCAACTTTGGAATCGCCCGACATCATCCTCAATGCCACCAGCTTTGCCGTAGCTTCAGGTGGCAGCGCCGATCCATTGAGTTATTATGACTGCCCGGTATTGCAAGTCGTGCTCGCGGGCTCCTCGGAACTGAACTGGCGCGACAGCACACAAGGCTTGAGCACCCGTGATCTCGCCATGAACGTCGTGCTGCCGGAACTCGACGGACGCATCATGTCACGTGCTGTTTCATTCAAAGCCGACACACATTGGCACGCGGCTACCGAATGCCGCATCGTGACCTACAAGGAAGTGCCGGACCGTGTGGATTTCGTCGCCAATCTCGCGGCCAATTGGGTGAAGCTCCGCCGCGCTTCGGTAGCGGAGCGCAAAGTCGCGATCATCCTTGCCAACTATCCCAACAAGGACAGCCGCATTGCCAACGGCGTCGGTTATGACACTCCGGCAAGTACGATTGCCATCCTTGATGCACTCAAAGCTGAAGGCTACGCTATCGCGGACTACCCGGCGAATGGCAACGATCTTATTTTCTCGCTCTCGTCATCCCGGCGAAAGACGGGAACCACCGTCACATCGGACACATGTCAAGTGTTGCACCGAGTTGGCGTGGCATTTGGGCTCGAGGAATACGAGCGGAGCTTTGCCGCCCTCCCCCAGACCGTCCGCACACAGATCACCAGCCGGTGGGGACAACCCGTTCGCGATCCTTCATTTGCAGACGGTGCATTCCATCTGGCCGTCCGACTTTACGGCAACGCCGCCGTGGCGATCCAGCCAGCACGTGGCTACAGTATCGATCCGAAATCATCCTACCATGATCCTGCACTTGTTCCGCCACATGGCTATCTCGCGTTCTATTTCTGGATTCGTCACCGCTTCGGCGCTCATGCCATCATCCACAACGGCAAACATGGCAATCTCGAATGGCTGCCTGGAAAAGCCAATGCGCTGTCGGCTGAATGCTTCCCTGAAATCGCTCACGGGCCAATGCCGCAACTCTACCCATTCATCGTCAACGATCCGGGCGAAGGAACGCAAGCCAAGCGCCGCACCGGAGCCGTCATCATTGATCACCTCACACCGCCCCTCACGCGCGCCGAAACTTACGGGCCACTGAAGGACCTCGAAGCCCTTGTTGACGAATACTACCTCGCTTCCGGATTGGACCGCCGCCGCAGCGAATCCCTGAAGCGTGACATCCTCGACCTCACCAAAACGTCGCGTCTCGATCTCGACGCCGGTTTCACCGGTGACGCTGACAGCGATCTGCAGCGCCTCGACTCGTATTTGTGCGATCTCAAGGAAGCCCAGATCCGCGATGGATTGCATATCCTTGGGAACTCGCCCGAAGGCCGCCTCGAAACCGACCTGCTGGTGGCTCTGACGAGGGTACCTCGCGGCTTGGGGGAAGGCGGCGACCAATCATTGATCCGCGCCTTGAGTCAGGATTTCGGCTTCGCCGGTTTCGATCCGCTGACATGTGACATGGGCCATCCCTGGGATGGGCCGAAGTCCGAACCGCTGCTCGCTCTCACCCCCGATCCATGGCGAAGCAACGGCGACACTGTAGAGCGGCTGGAGTTATATGCCTCTTCGCTCATTTCGTCATCCCGGCGTAAACCGGGACCCACCGACGAGGCAGAAATGCGTCCCGGCTTTCGCCGGGGGGATGTAACATGGGACGTGTGCGCGAGTATCGAACAGGCCATCCGCCCCGCCCTTCGCGCTTGCGGCCCCAACGAAGTTGCTGCACTGCTGAGCGGCCTCGCCGGGCGCTTTGTCGCTCCTGGTCCGTCGGGAGCGCCCACACGCGGACGCCTCGATGTTCTTCCCACCGGCCGCAATTTCTATTCCCTCGATAACCGTACGGTGCCAACGCCCACCGCCTGGACGCTTGGCCAGAAATCTGCCGAAGACTTGCTCACCCGGCATTTTCACGACCTAGGCCATTATCCCAAGGCCCTCGGCCTCTCGGCCTGGGGAACCTCCAATATGCGCACAGGAGGAGACGATATTGCCCAGGCACTCGCCCTCATCGGCGCTAAACCGGTATGGGAGCCGTCGAGTTGGCGCGTTACTGGCTTTGACATCATCCCGCTCGCCAAATTGGGCCGCCCGCGCATCGATGTCACGCTGCGCATATCGGGTTTCTTCCGTGATGCCTTCCCAGTCCAAATTGAATTGTTGGACAAGGCGATGCGCGCTGTCGGCGCGTTGGATGAGGATGAGGTCGACAATCCCGTCGCTGCCCGGATGCGGACTGAATCCGCCGAACTTGAGGCTTCCGGAGTTCTTCCGGATGAGGCCCAAGAAATGGCGGGTCATCGCATTTTCGGTTCGAAGCCCGGCGCTTATGGTGCAGGGTTGCAGGCCCTGATCGACGAGAAGATCTGGTCCACGCGCGCCGATCTCGCCGCAGCTTACGTCACTTGGGGCGCTTATGCCTATGGAGCGAAGGCGCACGGCATCAATGACGAGAAGACTTTCACCGAGCGCCTGAAACGAATCGAGGCCGTCGTTCACAATCAGGATAACCGCGAACACGATCTGCTCGACTCCGATGACTACTACCAATTCGAAGGCGGCATGACCGCGGCGGTAGAACAGGCCTCGGGCAAACTTCCGCGCGTTTACCACAATGATCATTCGCGTCCCGAGCGCCCGGTGATCCGCACCTTGGAGGAGGAAGTCGGCCGCGTCATGCGCGCGCGTGTCGTCAACCCCAAATGGATCAATGGCGTGAAGCGTCACGGTTACAAAGGCGCTTTCGAAATCGCGGCGACGGTCGACTACATGTTCGCCTTCGCGGCCACCACCGGTGCGGTCCGCACGCACCACTTCGACCTGGCATTCGACTCCTTCATCGCCGATGACGAGACCCGCCGGTTTATCCACGAAAACAATCCGGCTGCCTTGAAGGATATCGCCGACCGTTTCCGCGAGGCCGCTACACGCGGGCTTTGGACGCCGCGGCTCAATTCCGCTTATGATCTCCTTGAGGAGCTGACGAAATGACTGACGAAACACCAGACCACGACAACGCCCGCCATCATGATAAAATGGCCAAGAAGAAAGCCGCCCGCGACAAGATCATGGCTGGCAAGACCATCGAAAAGGGCCTGCTCATCGTCCACACTGGCAAAGGCAAGGGCAAGTCCACCGCTGCCTTCGGCATGGTCTTCCGTTGCATTGGACATGGCATGCGGTCGGGCGTCATCCAGTTTGTCAAAGGCGCATGGGGCACTGGCGAGCGCACGGTGCTTGAAAGATTCCCAGAACTCGTCACCATCAAGGCCATGGGTGAAGGTTTCACCTGGGAAACCCAGGACCGCGAGCGCGACATCGCCCACTCCCGCGCCGCCTGGGAAGAAGCCAAGAAAATGATCGCCGACCCCGACTACAAGATGGTTCTGCTCGACGAACTCAACATCGTACTGCGCTATGACTATCTGCCGCTAGACGAGGTTCTGGAGGTCCTCCGAAACAAACCAGCTGGCAAGCATGTCATCGTCACCGGCCGCAACGCCAAGGATGAATTGATCGAGTTGGCCGATCTCGTCACCGAGATGGAACAGGTAAAGCACCCCTTCCGTTCCGGCGTGAAGGCCCAGGCCGGGATTGAGTTCTGATAAGCCGCATTCGGACTTGTGAGCCCGTCGAGAGCAGACTAGAACGACTTTCGCAGCGTCCCCAGCGATGGGACTGAGAGCACATTCCGGTGCAGCCGACCCAGACGGGGGCCAAGTCCGGAGCTGCCTTCCGTAACCGGGTTTCCCGGTGATGCTGCGCGTAACGGAAGGCGGAGCCAATGACGGAAAAACTGGGTGTAATGCTGTGCGGCCACGGCAGCCGCGACAAGGATGCGGTGCGCGAGTTCGCTGTCCTATCGGAACACCTGAAGCAACGCATGCCGCAGTATCCGGTCGAGTATGGCTATCTCGAATTTGCCACCCCAATTATCCGCACTGGGCTCGACTCATTGAAAGCCCAAGGTGTCACACGCGTGCTGGCCGTGCCCGGCATGCTGTTTGCGGCGGGCCACGCCAAGAACGATATTCCCTCTGTGCTGAACACCTATGCAGCGGCCAATGATCTCCGCATCGATTACGGCAAGGAACTCGGCATCGACCCCAAGATGATGCGGGCCGCCGGCGATCGCGTGCAGGAAGCTCTTGATAAGGCCGGTTCCACCGTACCGAAGCATGAGACGCTCCTCGTCGTCGTCGGGCGCGGCGCATCCGATCCCGACGCCAACTCTAATGTCTCCAAGGTTACGCGGCTGCTTTGGGAAGGCTTCGGTTTTGGCTGGGCTGAGACCGCTTATTCCGGCGTCACTTTTCCGCTGGTTGAACCGGGCCTCGAGCATGCGGCGCGTCTTGGCTATCGCCGCATCATCGTGTTTCCATATTTCCTCTTCACCGGCATTCTCGTCGACCGCATCTATGCGGCTACCGATGCCGTGGTGGCGCGCCATCCTGAAATCGAATTCGTCAAGGCGCCCTATCTCAACGATCACCCGAAAGTCATTGCCACATTCCAGGAGCGGATCGAACAAATCCTGACCGGCGATGTCGCGATGAACTGCCAGATGTGCAAGTACCGCACCCAGGTGCTGGGCTTCGAGGCGGATGTTGGTGCCGTGCAGGAAAGTCATCACCATCACGTCGAGGGCATTGGCACGGCGGCCGATTGCGAATATTGCGACGGCGTCTGCAACTCGATGTGCAAAACCATGCCGAAGAAAGTTGCGGCGGTCTTTTCGATCGACCCGGAGAAAATGCTTGAGGGCTCAGCCCCGCACCATCACCACGATCATCCCCACGACCATTCGCATGACCATGATCACACGCATGGACATACCCACACACCTTACCCGCATGTGGATCACCCGCTGGGGCCTAAGAGCATGTCAAAAAAGTGATATCATACCTCCGCGATCCCAAGGCCATCTATGCCCGCTCATTCGAGATCATTCGTGGCGAGGCCGATTTCTCCAAGCTGCCGAAAGAGGCACATGCCATCGCCACACGTGTCATCCATGCGTGTGGAATGCCGGATGTCGCGGGCGATCTTCGCATCTCGCCTGACTTTCAGAAGGCGGCGAACCGCGCGCTGCAGAATGCCAGGCCCATCATCGTCGATGCCGAGATG
>JANLTS010000484.1:0-2761 GCA_031363045.1 Hyphomicrobiales bacterium | reverse complement strand
CAAAGCGTTGTCGAAGCACGCGGTGTCGGATTGGCCTTCGTAGGAAAACGGCCACAGCTTGGATAAATCCTGGCCCAGGACTTCCGAGGTCATGTTGGCCTGGCGCGCCGCCATCCAGTTATAGTTGCCGCGCACCGTATTGATTTCACAGTTGTGGCAAATAAAGCGGTAAGGGTGCGCCAGTGTCCAACTGGGGAAGGTGTTGGTGGAAAAGCGCTGATGGACGAGGGCCAGCGCCGATTCGAGGCGCGGGTCTTCGAGATCCTTGTAATAGGCACCCAAGTCCTTGCCGAGCACCAGGCCCTTGTAGACGATGGTGCGGGCCGAGACCGATACCGGATAATAGGTGCGGCCCTTGGCGCCCAGCACTTCGAGCACGCGGTTCGACACCACCTTGCGGCAGACGAAAAGCTTGCGCTCGAAATGCGCTTCGTCGCGGATCGTCGGACCCCGGCCGATGAACAGCTGGCGGTGCACCGGCTCGGTGCCCTTCACCGAATATCCGAGAACGGCCGAATCCACCGGCACATCGCGCCAGCCCAGAACCTTGAGGCCTTCTTCGCGGGCGGTTTCCCACCAGATGCGCTCAATGTCCTGGCGATAGATCAGCTCGCGCGGCATGAAGAGATAGCCGACACCATAATGCTGCGGGCCGGGCAGTTCAAAGCCCAAGCGCTTGGCCTCCTCGGTGAAGAAGCCATGCGGGATCTGGATCAGGATTCCGGCACCGTCACCGGCCTTGGGGTCGGCACCGACTGCGCCACGATGTTCGAGGTTCTTGAGGATGGAGAGGCCGTCAGCCACCATGCGGTGGCTTTTGGTGTTGGCAATATTGGCGATGAGGCCGATGCCACAGGCATCGTGTTCGTTGCGCGGGTCATAAAGACCGTGCGCGGCGGGAGTACCTTCTGGCCGGTATTGGATGGTCATGGCCAACTCCTTCTCTTCGTCCTCAGTGCAGTCTATCCCCAACTGGCCCGTGATTGAACCGGTTGGCGTCGCTTTTCGTCGTCTGTGGCGCAGGGGCTGATCTGGTAGGGAGAGCCTTTGGGTGGCTTCTGTACCCGTCCGGTTGATCAAACTCCTGGGCGCCGTTCTGCCCGCCGAGCCTGACCCTTACTTGCGTTTGCTGAGCGTAGCTCGGGGCATGCAAGCGGTGTCAACGGCCGGTTTGGCCGTCGTATTCAGGGTCGATGTGGTCGTATTCCGGTGCATGCCGGTTCCACTTGCCTTGATTTACACCATTAAAGGACAGTGTTACTGTCCTATCTTCATTAAGCAGATTGAGGGGCGCCGCGCAAGGAAGGAATCAAACGCCGGAGAAATACGCAATAAAATTTCGCATTGTCATGCTTGTGAATTTCTCAGTTTAGAGATAATTTCTCGAATATGGGAATCGATAGTCTCGCAGATCACAGCATGGACGAGCGCATCGCGCAACGGCTGCGGGAGCTGCGTGGGGCTCGCGGCTGGGCGCTGGAGGAACTGGCGGCACGCAGCGGAGTGAGCCGCGCCAGCCTGTCGCGGCTGGAGAATGCCGAGGTGAGCGCCACGGCCCAGGTGCTGGGCAAGCTCTGCGCCGCCTTCGGGCTGACGCTGTCACGGCTGATGTTCATGGTGGAGGACGGCTTCCCCGCCGTGCTGCGGCGTTCCGATCAACCGTCGTGGCGGGATGCGGAGAATGGTTTTGTCCGCCGCTCGCTGTCACCACCGGCGCAAGGACTGGCGGGCGAGGTGATCGAATGCCACCTGCAACCCGGCACGCTCATCGCCTATGAGCAGCCGCCGCGGCCGGGCCTCGAACATCATCTCGTGATGCTCGATGGCGAACTCGAAATCACCACCGATGGGCAAACCCACGTGTTGAAGCCCGGCGATTGCCTGCGTTACCAGCTTCATGGCCCAAGCCGGTTTGCAACACCCGAAAACACCGGGGCCTGCTACATGCTGTTTGTTGTATGAGGCAAAAATGATCGACATCCGGCCAGGTGATCTGCAGGACCAGCGCATTCTCGGCTTGCTGCGCTATCACTTCGCCAAATGCCATGAGGTGACGCCGCCCGGCAGCGCCCATGTGTTTGATGTCTCGCGCCTTGCCCACCCAACCATCGATTTCTTTGCGGCGTGGGATGGCGAGGCGCTGCTGGGCGTCGGTGCCGTCAAGTATTTCGAGGATGCGTCGGGTGAAGTGAAGTCAATGCACACGTCAGAAGCGGCGCGGCGGCGCGGCGTTGGTGGCGCCATCCTCCGTCACATCATGGCGGCAGCACGCGCCAAGGGTGTCAAGCGCCTGAATCTTGAAACCGGTTCCTTCGGCTATTTCGAACCCGCCGTCGCGATGTACAAAGCGCAAGGTTTCACCGAGTGCCCGCCGTTTGGCAATTACAAGCCCGATCCCAACAGCTTGTTTCTGACGCTCGATATTTGAGTCCAAGTTAGTACCGAAGTGGCCCTCATCCCCCTTCGGGACCTTCTCCCATGGCTTTGCCACGGGCGAAGGCACTGGAGCCGCGAGTGCCTTCTCCCGTTCGCAGAATGGGAGAAGGTGGCCGATAGGCCGGATGAGGGCCTCTTCACTTTATTCCTTGACATTATATTCCTAGTATGACTATAGTCCTCGCGTTCCATCCCCTTTGGGGTCCTGCTCATGACGGTGAGCTTCGGATGGGGTGGAATGGCAGGCCTGCGGGTTCTGGCTAACGTGGCTGGAATTCCCGGGGGCTTCGGGTGTGACCCTTGGATACTAAGGTCCAAGCGCCTT
>JANLTS010000483.1:0-2717 GCA_031363045.1 Hyphomicrobiales bacterium | reverse complement strand
AAGGCGCTTGGACCTTAGTATCCAAGGGTCACACCCGAAGCCCCCGGGAATTCCAGCCACGTTAGCCAGAACCCGCAGGCCTGCCATTCCACCCCATCCGAAGCTCACCGTCATGAGCAGGACCCCAAAGGGGATGGAACGTGAGGACTATAGTCATATTAGGAATATAGTGTCAAGGAATAAAGTGAAGAGGCCCTCATCCGGCCTATCGGCCACCTTCACCCATTCTGCGAACGGGAGAAGGCACTCGCGGCTCAGCGCCTTCGCCCGTGGCGAAGCCATGGGAGAAGGTGGCCGACAGGCCGGATGAGGGCGCTACCCGTTTTCCGAAAGCCTCTCCACCAGCCGCTCCAGCATCTTTTCGCAGGCCGACAGCTGCGCTTCGCTGACGTGTTCGTCGGGCTTGTGGGCGACGGCAATGTTGCCGGGGCCGCAGACGACGGCGGGGGTGCCCAGCACTTTCTGGAACAAGCCACCCTCGGTGCCGAAGGTAATCTTGCCGGTGGAGTTGCCGCCGGTGAGGGCATGCACGAATTTCACGGCCTCGCTGTCGACAGGCGTGTTCATCGCCGGATAGCTTTGCAGTTCGGCGAAGTCGAAACGCGCTGCAGCGAAGACATTGCGATATGTGGTTGCGATTTTCTCAGCCGCGGCCTTGATGCGGGTGACGATGGCGTGTTCATCGTCATCCGGCAGGTAGCGGATTTCGAAATCGAAGGTGCAGCGGTTGGGCACGATGTTCATCACCTCGCCGCCCTGTATCTTGCCGACATGCAACGTGGTGTAAGCGACTTCATAGTCACCATCGCGCACGCCGTGCTCGGCAATCTCTTTTTGAATTGCCCGGATGGCGGCAATCAGGTCCGATGCCATATAGATGGCGTTGACGCCGATGGGGGCGAGGCTTGAATGGGCTTCGAGACCATGCGCTGTGACCCGGAAACCCAACTTTCCCTTGTGCGCGGTGACCGCCTGCATCAGCGTCGGTTCGCCAACAATGCACAAGCGGGGCTTGACCGGCGCATCCTTCAGCAGATCCAACAGGCGGCGGACGCCGACGCAGCCGATCTCCTCGTCATAGGAGAAGGCGAAGTTGATCGGCGTCTTGAGCGGTGCTTGTGCCGCGCGTTCAGCCATCGCCAGACAGCAAGCGATAAAGCCTTTCATGTCGGCCGTGCCACGGCCATAGAGATTGCCATCGTGTGCCGTGAGTTTGAAGGGATCGGATGTCCAGGCCTGGCCTTCAACCGGCACCACGTCGGTGTGACCGGACAGCACAATTCCGGCGCGGTCCGGTGGCCCGATGGTGGCCCAAAGATTGGCTTTCCGCCCGTCCTCGTTGTGCACCAGCGTTGACGCGATACCAAGGCCGGTCAACACGTCCTTCACATAGGCAATGAGATCGAGATTGCTGTCCCGGCTGATACTGGGGAAGGCGATGAGTTTTTCAAGATGCTGGAGAGAAGTTGTCATGGGGCTCCTTGTCACGGGGCGTTCGTCAAGTCAAAGGCCGGACGATTGACTCAAGTCAAAGCGGAGATGGTGCAGCAAGCCTAACCAACAGAGGCACGGTGGTCACAAGCCATTGTGCCGGCGGGGTGGGTCCTCGAGAAAGTCAGCTGTCGCTTCGTTCCCCCCTTTCCCTGGATCCCCCCGCCTTATTACCTTTCAGGGCTCCCTTCACGGAGCCCTTGCTCTTTTATGGCCACTGCGCCCCGGCGCGTGCCGTCTCGATGGCGTAGATCGACGAGGTGGCGCAGATGAACATGCGCGACTTGCCAAAGCCGCCGAAGGTGAGATTGGCGACGGTTTCCGGCACCAGGATGCGGCCCAGCCGTTCGCCTTCCTTCGTATAGCAATGGATGCCATCGCCGGCTGAAATCCACATCAGGCCTTCAGTATCGACGCGTAGGCCATCGGGCACCTTGGGTTCGATCACCGCCAGCACGCGGCTGTTCGTGAGCTTCTTGCCATCGACGACTTTAAAGGCCCGCACGTGGCGCGGACGGCCTTCCTCGAAACCATAGCCATCGCCGCGCGCATAACCGGAATCGACAATGTAGAGTTCCGATTCATCGGGCGAAAAGCACAGTCCATTGGGCCGGTCGAAATCATCGGCGACGACGCTGAGATCGCCGGTTGCCGGATCGAGACGATAGACCTGGTTCTTTCCAATCTCGCTTTCCGCCTTGATGCCCTCGTGGTTGGAGATGATGCCGTAGGGTGGATCGGTGAACCAGATGGTACCATCGGATTTCACGACGACGTCATTGGGCGAATTGAGCCTCTTGCCATTCCAGTGGGTGACCAGCACCTCATAGCGGCCATCGAGATATGTGCGGCTGACGCAGCGCCCGCCATGCTCGCAACTGATCATGTTGCCTTCAAGATCGCGCGTGTGGCCGTTGGTGCGTTGCGACGGCTGGCGGAAGGTCGAGAGGCCGCTGACCGGCGACCAGCGCATCATGCGGTTGTTGGGGATATCGGAGAAGCGCAGTTCGTTGAACTCCGAGAACCACACCGGGCCTTCGGCCCAGATGAACCCGGTGGCGAGTTTGGTGAGTGCTGCGCCTGCCGGGAAGAGATCGAGGAATTTCGGACTATCGGGTGCGAGGCAGGCGGCGTGTTTTGTCATGTTGCTTTGTTCTCCATTTGATTTCCCTCCCCCTTGTGGGGAGGGGCAGGGGTGGGGGTGATCGGCATTGTGACTCGTGGAC
>JANLTS010000469.1:0-4673 GCA_031363045.1 Hyphomicrobiales bacterium | reverse complement strand
GGGCTTTGCCTCCATTGGCAATGAGGGTCTTGAGAACATCTTGAGTGAAGCGGGCTTCGAAATCGGCTTTGGCCTTGTCGGCTTCGGCTGCGAGATCATCGCCAACCGTCACCGGCTCGCTGCGGTGCCAGTCAGCGAGATAATCATCGGAGTTGGTGGCTTGACCGCGCATCGCCGCCATGTCGATCGCCTCCATGAAGCGGTTGTCGAGCATGCGTTTTTCTTCCTTGCGGCCGATTTTGACCGAAACCGCGGAAGGAATGTCGCGCCAATAGGTGACGATGAGATTTGCCATGATGGCGCATCTATGCCCTGTTCCGCCAGCGTCAGATAGCCTGAAAACGACACCCGGCGTCGGCGGCCCGAACGGCTTGAGGTTGGCGGTCAGGCGGCCTTGTTCTTGACCACCCGGCCGTAGATCCACAGCAGGATCATGGCGCCAGCAAGCGAGGCGATCCAGCCGCCGTACTCACCCGCCTTGTAGAGGCCGATCGCCTGACCAAGGAAGGTGCCGACGAAGGACCCGACGATGCCCAGAATGGCGGTCATCACGAAGCCCTTGGGCTCATTATCGCCGGGCATCAGGAATTTGGCGATGACGCCGATGACCAGGCCGAAAACGATTGTCCAGATAATGCTCATGTGGCTCCCCTGAGTCTTTGATCGCCAAATATTACACGCAGGTCCGGTACCGATCAACGGGAGGTTCTTGCAATTGCCACGCGCCGCGCCGACATTGGGAGGGTAATTCCAAACGGGAGAAGATTATGTCGTTACGCAAGCCATCTCTGCTGGCACTTCTGGGCCTTGTCGCCGTCGCCGGTTATCAGAACCGCGAGAAGATCAGTGAATTCGTCAAGGGCCTGAGCAATTCCGATGCGGCGGGCGGGGCGCTTGACAGCGTCAAGAAGGCGCTGGGCGATGGACCGATTGCCACCAAGATCACTGGCGGACTGGGCGAGTTGGTCGACCAGTTCACCACCGGCGGCCAGGGCGAGGCAGCCAAGTCATGGGTCGGCACCGGCCCCAACCAGCCGATTTCCGCACCGCAGGTGGAGCAGGCACTCGGTGGCGATCTGATCGACAGCTTGGTGAAGCAAACCGGGCTGACCCGCGACGACCTGCTGGCGCGCCTGAGCAAGGTGTTGCCTGAGGCGGTGGACAAGCTGACGCCGGACGGGAAGATCCCGGCCTGAGGTAAGAGAGCCCTCATCCGGCCTGTCGGCCACCTTCTCCCATGGCTTCGCCACGGGCGAAGGCGCATGAGGTGATAAGCCTTCTCCCGTGCTTAGCATGGGAGAAGGTCCCGAAGGGGGATGAGGGCTTTTACGCCCCGAAGAAGGTCCGTGACAGGATGCCAATGACGGTGGCCAGCGAGCGCACCGCTTCAAGCGGTACGTTCTGGCCGGTCAGCGTGCCGGATGCGTCGATCTCAGAGGCCACCTTGTCGATCTGGCCATCGACCTCGACATCGACGAAGGCGCTTTCCTTCATAATGATCTGGCCGCTGATGCCGTCGGCGGCGGCGAACAGATCGGCATCGCCGGTGGGTTGTGCGAACAGCGCGTCATCGCTGCCTTCCTCGGCACCGGGCAACGTCAGCACCAGGTCATACTGATGCTGGTTGCCGACATTCGGCGTTTCGGTGAAAGGCATGTTGCCCTTCAAGGGAAACTCCTTGCCGCTGCACTTGACCTTGAGGTCCATGACCCATGACTCGGTATGGTAGGAATAGACCATGTCGCCGTTCCACACGCAGCCCTTGTCGGACGGGAGCCCCGCCGAGGGCACGGTGAAATTGTTGAACTGCACAGTATCGACACGCTCATCGATGAGGCCCGATTCGGTTGTCTTGATCTTCTTGAGGATCGAATCGCGCAGCAGGCTGGCGGTGGTCGAGGGATTTTCCGGCTTCAGCATCAGGCTGCCGGCAAACCGCGCGCCCGACGCCGCCACCTTGCCGAGTGCCAGGTAGTTGACTGAAAGTTGCGCGCCATCAGTGAAGCCATCGGACTTCACCACCCAGCCGCCGGCATATTGCGTGCGCTGCAGCTTCTGGCCATTGGACGGATTGATCAGCGCCCCATTGCCGGTGACCGCACAGGATTCGTTGGTGCCGGAGATCAAGCCGCTTTGCGCGCCCTGGCAGATGATCTTCAGTGTTGTGTCGACCTTGGCGTCGTTGATGCCGACGGTGAAACTGTCTTTCAGTGTCACATCGCGCAGCGACGGCTGTGACGCCTTCATGGTGAAATTGACGGCATCGGCGGCAGATGCCTGACCAGCCGTAAGCAGGCTGATGGTGCTGACGGTGGCGATGGCTAACAGCGATCTGATCATCTGGGCTTCATTCCTTTTTCGTCACAAGACACAGCGGATATTGAACGGCTTCTGAACGTCATGGCCCCATAGTGGATGATGTCCGATTTGGCGAAATTGCGCAATGCCCCCAAACCCGGACCTCTAGCCCGAGAGCACCACGGCGGCGTAACCAGCATTGATGGCGCCATGCAAGGCGATGCCCGGAAGAATGCTCCCCGTCCGCCACTGCACATAGGAAAACAACAGGCCCAGAACCATGACCTCCGCCGCTCCCTGCCACGAATAGCCGTGAACGAGTGTCCAGAGAAGCGTCGATACCACGGCGGCACCCGAAAACCCCAGCCACGACTTGGCAAGCGCCGGCAGCAGAAAGCCGCGAAACAGCATTTCCTCCGAGAAGGCCGCCCCGGCGGTGACCGCCACCAGCGTTGGCCAGCGCGTGGCGGGATCAATCAGCAGGTTTTCGATCCACAAGCCGTCAGCCTTGAGGACATCGCCATAGAGCGACTGCCACATCAGATCGCCGGCAAGAAATGCCGCTGCCAGAATCGCCAAGGCTGCAATCCAGCGGCCGCCCGGGTTGATGGTCGAGAGATAAAGCTGCTGCCGCCAATCTTTGACGCCCCATTGCGCCAGGGCAATCAGCGCCATGACAATGACGATCTGACTGACGATCGCCGCTGCCAGGACGACGGGACCGGATGGTGCGGGAAGTTCACCGCCCAAGATCTCGGCCTCGCTGGCGCCGCCCATCATCACCGCAACGACCATGACCGTCGCCACCAGGGTCGACAGCCCATAGACCAGAATCGCGGCGATCAACGCCGGCCACCATCGCCACTGTGAATGCTGGACGAAGCTCCGCACTGCGAAAATCTCGCTGAAACCGCTGTTCATGGTGATGCTGTTCCTAAGCCGGATCGCGGATCAGCGGCGTTGTCGAACAATGGATGCCGCCACCGTTCAGTTGCATGGCGGCATAGTCGATGATGCTCCACGAGATATTATGCTTGGCAAGGAGATCGAGCGTCCGGTTGGTGGCGCCCTGTGGCATGATAAGTTCGCCCGGTGCGACGGCGAGCGAGTTGATGATCCACTTGTTGTCGGCGGGCGTGATCTCGATCGTCCGGATTTTTAGGGCTTTGAGCTTTTCAAGAAACGAGAACGGCAGGCCGAAAGGATCGACAAGCGCCAGATCATGGTCGATCATCTGGAACGAGCCGTCGATGTGGATGTCATAGCCGACGAGATCGATAGCCAGCAGCTCGACACCTTGCCGCTTCAGCACCTCGGCCACCTGATCGGCGCCCTCGCGGTTGACACGGATGCCGCAGCCGATGACGGCGGTCTTGGAATTGATCCAGGCGAAGCTGCCGCCTTCCATCAGGGCGGTGCCTGAGAGCGTGCGGAGGATCGGGATGCCGAGCCTGGCCAGCGTGCGGGTGATGGCGAGTTCCTCGCCGCGCCGGATGCGCGCCCCCATGCGGCAGACGATGGCGCCACCATTGACCATGATCAGCGGATCGCGCGTGTAGCAGGATTTCAACCGGCCGCCGTCAACGCCATCGACAAAGTGCACGTCGACGCCGCGAGCCTTGAGTGCGGCCACCAGTGTATCGTGCTGGGCTTGCATGCTGGCCACCGGTGGCAGCGTGTCGCTCTGGAAATACCAGCCCTTTTCGAGATCGCCGAACGAGCCGATGCTGTCGATGCGCTTTGATGGATCGACGATGTTCATCTCGGGACCGGGCCGGTGCATGAGGATCGAGCGGATGCGGCCGACGTCGTTGTTAACCCCCCACGCCCGGCCCCAGTGGCGCTCAAGCTCGTCACGCTCCTCGAACGGCGGATCGCCCGGCAAAGCAAACATGCGGACGGTTTCGTTGTAGACCCATCCGGGCGGTGCTGAGTCGGTCATGGTGTTCCTGATGGCCAATGTTGGGTGTCGTGATCCGGGTGCTGGCGGTTCGATGCCTTGATCGTCTCGTAGCGCGCTGGCGTATCGCCCTCGCCATTGTCGCCATCCCCGGTACGGGTTCCGGGCAGATGGTCAAGTTCGCCAAACCACGGTTCGCGCCCTTCAAGGCCATACTGGAATTCAGGCTGCATCTCGGAATGCCGGTCGAGCGAGCCGATTGATACCGAGATGCGCGGCCGTGACTTGGCCTTGTAGGTGAGTGGCGTTCCGCAGTCACGGCAAAAGCCGCGCTCGGCATCGTCCGAACTTTCAAAGATCGCAAGCTGGCCGCGGGTAATGCGGAAATGATCCGTATGCGAACCGGCAAAGGAACCAAAGAAATTTCCGAACTGCTTCTGGCACATGCGGCAGTGGCAGATGCAAGGATTATCGG
>JANLTS010000452.1:0-11676 GCA_031363045.1 Hyphomicrobiales bacterium | reverse complement strand
TGCGGCTCCGTCACCGGTCTGATGCCCGTTAGGCCCAAGACAGAGCGCGTCCAGTGACTTGCTCGACCTGCCGGCATAAGTTCGGCAGTCAATCGCCGGCGGTCGGGGGAACGGCCATGAGCGTCCTGGATTCGGCTCTGACTATCGAAGACCTGCGAGTGCAGGCCCGCCGTCGCGTCCCCAAGATGTTTTACGACTACGCAGATTCCGGGTCGTGGACACAGCAGACGTATCGCGAGAACGAGAGCGATTTCGCCAAGATCCATTTCAGGCAGCGAGTCGCCGTAAACATGGAGAACCGCAGCCTCGCTGCGACGATGGTCGGGCAACCCGTTTCGATGCCCGTTGCCGTCGGGCCTGCTGCAATTTGTGGTTTGCAGATCGCAGACGGTGAGATCAAGGCCGCGCTGGCGGCCAAAAAGATCGGCATCCCATTTACGCTTTCGACGATGAGCATTTGCTCGATCGAAGACGTAGCCGAGGCAACCAACAAACCGTTCTGGTTCCAAGTCTACACGTTGCGCGACAAGCGCTTTATGGAGAGACTGATTGACCGTGCCAAGGCTGCGAATTGCTCCGCGTTGGTCCTCACAATGGACCTGCAGATCCTCGGACAACGGCATGCAGACATCCGTAACAATCTCAAAGCACCGCCCAAGATCACTCCAAGGTTCATCGCCGACGTGATGATGAAGCCGCGCTGGGCCATCGGCATGCTTCGGGCCAAGCGGCGCACATTTGCAAATGTGGTTGGACATGCAGAGAACGTCAGTGACCTCTCGTCACTCTCCACATGGATTGCTGAGCAGTTCGATCAGCGGCTCGACTGGAACGAGGTGCGCTGGGTCAAGACTCGGTTTGGTGGGCCGGTGATTGTCAAAGGCATCCTTGACCCCGCAGACGCGCAGCTAGCAGTCGAGGCGGGTGCTGACGCGGTCATTGTCTCCAATCATGGCGGTCGACAGTTGGACGGGGCGCCGTCATCCATCCGTGTTTTGCCCGAGATAGTCGATGCAGTCGGCGACAAGACTGAAGTGCTCATGGATGGAGGCATCCGCTCCGGGCAGGACGTGCTCAAGGCGCTGGCGCTCGGCGCGAAAGGGACCTTCATTGGCCGGCCGGTACTGTACGGCCTCGGCGCTGGCGGAGAAGCCGGCGTGGCGCGGGCTTTCGAGATCATCCGCAAGGAAGCTGACATCACGATGGCACTTTTGGGTGAGCGCGATATCAAGAACGTCGGCCCCCACAATATCTACTCGAACGAACTCGTCCGGCGTCAAGGCTACTAACGCGACTCGGCCAGATTGTTGGCCGACCGGTATCCAGGCGGGAGTCCGTTCCTGGCCCATCGCGTCATTGCCTGCGATGCTCATGACCGTTCAGCCCTGAAAGCTGACGGTCGGATCACGGCGCGATTGACGCCGGACAAAACTCCGATGCGCGAAGGAACCATGCACGCTTAGGTACGTGTTCAAATACGTCCGATATCGGTGAAAAACTCGTACCTCCACGTGTTGTGTTTCGAACTCTAAATTATCCTTGATTGCGCCATAACCTAATGATTCAATGTGATTATTGGATCGGAGGACGCTCTCATGTTGGGTCGGGTTCAGGAGCAGGCGCAGCTGTTTTACCGGTTTCGGCTCGACGATCATGTTCCTCAGGATCACTTTCTGCGCCAGGTGGACCGGTTTCTCGATTTTGAGCCACTGCGCGCTGAGCTTGCGCCGCTTTACAGCCACACCGGCCGCCCTTCCATCGACCCCGAGCTGATGATCCGCTTGCTGTTGATTGGATATCTCTATGGCATTCGCTCCGAGACCCGGATTTGCGAGGAGGTGCATCTCAACCTTGCATACCGGTGGTTTTGCCGTCTTGGGCTTGAGGCTCAGGTGCCGGACCGCTCGACGTTCTCGAAGAACCGCTATGGCCGGTTTGCAGACGGCGACATCCTGCGGCGGGTCTTTGAATTGGTGGTTCGGCTTTGCATGGAGAACGGTCTGGTCGGCGGCAGCGGTGCTTTAGTGGACGGCAGCACTGTGCAGGCGGATGCCATGCAACACCGTTGCGCTCACCCCGGCCGCCGCTATTGGCTCTGAACGGTTGTCAGTCGAGGTCCCGCAAGCCATTCGTTCAACTTTGTCCAGCGCCTTCGACCAGATGCATTCTTGACTGCGATCGCGATCGCCTTCGCCTGGCCAACCAGCACAACGAGTTTCTTGCCACGGGTCACGCCTGTATAGAGCAGATTACGCTGCAACATCGCATAATGCTGGGTCATGACCGGGATCACGACGGCGGGGTATTCTGAGCCCTGTGACTTGTGGATTGTCGCGGCATAAGCCGGGACAAGGGTATCGAGTTCGCCAAATCCGTAGGTCACGGGGCGACCATCAAAGGTTGCCGTCAACTCGCCAGCGTCAATGTCGACAGCGTCGACGTAGCCGACATCCCCATTGAAAACCTCTTTGTCATAGTCATTCTCGACTTGCATGACCTTGTCGCCCGCCGCGAAGGTCCAGCCGAAGCGCTCAACCTTGTTGTCTCCCGCCGGATTCAGGGCGGCCTGGAGTTCGATGTTGAGGGATCGCGCTCCGACGCCACCCCGGTTCATGGGGCAAAGCACCTGGATGTCACGGATTGGGTCCAAACTGAAGCGCCTCGGGATGCGATTCTTGACCAAATCTACAATGAGCGGCACAGCAGCCTCGGGGTCTGACGCGTTCACGAAGTAGAAATCGCTTTCACCCTCAGGCTTGGTGAGGTCAGGTATCGCGCCCTTGTTGATCCGATGGGCGGCGGCGATGATTCGGCTTTCGGCGGCCTGCCTGAACACTTCGGTCAGGCGCACGACGGGGATCGCGCCAGACTGAATAATGTCAGCGAGCACCTGTCCTGCTCCCACCGAGGGCAATTGGTCGATATCGCCGACGATCAACAGTGCGGCATCGCTGGATATGGCTTTGAGCAGGGCTTGCATGAGCATGACATCGACCATGGAGGCCTCGTCCACGACCAAAAGATCACAGTCAAGGGTATTCTCGGCGTTCCGCTTAAACCCGCCACCCTTTGGATCAACTTCGAGAAGGCGGTGGATGGTCTTGGCCTCGAAGCCGGTCGCCTCTGTCATCCGCTTTGCGGCGCGGCCGGTCGGCGCGCAAAGAAGAAGATTGATGCCCTTCGCGGCAAGAATGCGCAGGATGGAGTTGACGATGGTGGTCTTCCCGACTCCGGGTCCACCCGTGATGACGAGCACCTTTGCCATCAGGGCGAGACGGATGGCGGCAATCTGACTCTCAGCCAGCGTCAGGCCGGTCTTCTGCTCGATCCAAGGCAGCGCCTTGACCGGGTCGATAAAGGGCCAGGGAAGCTTGCCGGTCGCCAGAGTCTTCAGGCGTTCGGCGATCACTTGCTCGGCTCGAAAAAGACCGGCGAGAAACACACACGGAATCTCACCAACGGCATCAGCGACCACGGTGCCGTCTGCTAGCTCCAGCTCGAGAGCGGTCTGGATCAGTTCCTTTGGCACCTCCAGCAATTCCACGGCGAGCGGCGTCAGCTCCTCGGTGGGCAGGCCACAATGACCTTCATCCATCGCCTCGGTGAGTGCATAGGAAATCCCGGCGCGCACTCGCATCATCGCCGTTTTTTCAACTCCGAGTTTCATGGCGATGGCGTCGGCTGTCTTGAAGCCAATGCCCCGGATATCCCGTGCAAGGCGATACGGGTTCTCGGTCATAACCTGAATGGCGTCAGCACCATAGGTTTTATAGATGCGCACCGCGCGCGCCGTGCCCACGCCATTGCTGTGCAGGAACACCATGATCTCGCGAACCACTTTCTGCTCTGCCCAGGCATCCGCGATGCGCTTGGCGCGGACCGGGCCGATCCCCTCGACCTCCCGCAGACGACCAGGCTCGGCCTCGATGACGTCAAAGACATTCTCGCCGAAGGTCCTGACCATTTTCTTGGCATAGACCGGGCCGATGCCCCGGATCATGCCGGACGCGAGGTATCTTTCGATTCCCTCGACTGTGGTTGGTGCAGTGGTCTTCAGGAACCTGGCGCGAAACTGCTGGCCGTGGGTCCGGTCGTTGACCCATTCCCCTGATGCGGAAATCCATTCCCCCGCAGAGATCGTCGCCGAGTGGCCGATCACGGTGATGAGGTCACGCACACTACGTGCTTTGACCCTCAGGACGCAGAAGCCATTCTCCTCGTTGTGGAACGTTACGCGCTCCACTGAACCGGCTAGGACTTCATTCTGAGCTGAGGCGGGTTCGCATTTCATTGGCACTAAACTGTATCGCCACGGATGATATTGCAATCACGTTCGAGATCGCCCCAGGCAATCGTCAGAATCTGTGCTGGCTGCACCTCGGCAAATCAAAAGCGTCCTGTCATCTCCGGTTGTCCTCTTCCCCAAACACCATCATATTCGCACATGCAGCATCGCTGCGCTGATCAAGTTGGCCATGTCGGGCTGCCAGTTCTGAACAGTGTTCAAAGCAAATGCCCGACTACGACTATCGCCGCTGGTTGTTGGAGGATTGCCAGCGGAATTCCAAGGAGTGTTTCAGATGAAGAACAAGGAGTACGGTTCGTTTGTATCGGTTGAAGAGGCTGCAGCGATATGCGGCTACGCGCCAGAGACTATGTGGTTCCTCGTTGAAAACCGAGCAGAAATCTATTTCACAAAGCGCCGCGGCATCCGCAGAATTTGCATCAATGACGCGCGGTATCATGCTAGGCACTATCCCGACCCGAATACGTGCCTACCAGACCACATGCTAACTCCGCAGTTTTCACTTCATGACGACGGCAAGTGGTGGCGTCTCCTAAACAGGTCAGACGCTTCTGCGCAAGGCAAGCAGCGTTACTTCGAAGGAACGCCTTGCGAGCTCGGGCATTTCGTCAAGCGTTATACGAAATCTGGCAAGTGCATTGATTGCTGCCAAGTAGCGAATGGCAAGCCGACGTCGAAAGAAAAGCGCATGGCGAAAAATTCTTCCGCGTTCCCCGGTTGCAATCTTCCATAGCGGCCTGCATATTGATGTTGGCAGCAATAATGTTGCCCTCGCCAGAGGCGGAGTGATCCGGCGCCGCTTCTGTGTTCTTCGGAACTGCCAGCACCAAGTCCGGATCGATGATCACTCACCACCGGGAGGGTGATCATCGGAACTAACTCCTTCCCCCGGTAGGCACTGCCCTTGCGATGCGCCTAACCATTTCCGCAAGGGCCGTAAACACCTCGATAACTTGCTGGTCGAGTTGGTCACTACTTGCCAACTTGGAGGTGTTCCTATGGCGTACTCCATCCTTCTACGAACTCCCGACGTCGCGAAGATGCTCGGTGTTTCCATCACGACGATCGAGCACATGCGGTCGGCCGGTCGCGGTCCAACGTGGACCAAGGTCGGTCGCTCCGTGAGGTATCGTCCTGACGATATCGAGGCCTATCTCGCGGCCAATACTGTCACCAGCAATCATAACTGAAGAAGGCGGCACCCGCTACAGGTGACCGCCCTCTAAGTGTTTCATCGCACTCTGTAATATGCGGTTTCTGCGGGGCTGCTTCAACCGAAATCTTGGGAGAAGCACCATGCGTGAGTTCATTGAGAAGTATCAATCCTGGAACCTGAATCCGATCCCACTGAAGCCGAGGGAGAAACTCCCAAAGTTGAAGGGGTGGCAGACAGAGGACCAGACCGACAAGTTCGCCGAGGGCGACAATATCGGCTGCGTCTTGGGAGACGTCGTCGACATTGACTGCGATTGGCGCGCGGTGTCGCGGTCTGTCTGGTATCTAGTTCCGACATACTGCGTCTTTGGCCGGAAATCAAATCCGGCGGCGCATTTCCTAGTCTGCGCGCCGGGCACGAAGTCGTTCAAATACATCTGTCCGAAGTCCCTCCATGAACGCATCAAGCTTCCGGACGAGCATGCAACCTGCATCGTCGAGCTTCGGTCCGGTATTGCCCAAACCATGTTTCCTGGATCGATCCACCCCAGCGGCGAGCCGATCCAGTTCACAGCCGTAGCAGGCGTTCCTCAAGATCAGGCTCCCGCCGACCACGATGGTGCTCTGCTGCGGCAGCGCGTCGGCATCGCCGCCATGATGGTGATCCTGGAGGCAACGTGGCCAGGGGAAGGTGCTCGACAAGATGCAGCAGGCGCGGTGGCTGGCGTCCTCCGCAAGTATGCCGGTCTCTCCCACGACGAGTGTCAGACGGTGATGGCGCCGCATATCCAGGACGGGAAAGAGTGCAAATCCCGCGAACGGTTTATCAGCGACACCTACCGGAGCGAAGTCAGCGGCATTTCCGGTTGGAATCGCTTGAAGGAGGTGTTTGGGTTTGAGGATGATGTGATCGCCGCTTTCAAGTCGTGGCTTGCCATGCCCAGGCCCACTCCCAACGCCCCGGCCGATGCAGGCGGTGTTGGATTCAATGACGATCACGCCGTCATCCGCGATGGCTCGAAAGTGCGGATTGGCATTCGTTCCTTCGACCAGGTGTTCAGGCGCGAAACCTGGGATTTGCTGACCGAGACGGACTTCATGCTCCTGCATCACAAGAGCACCCCTGCCAAGAATTGGCTGAAGTCATCCGATCGTCTGACCTACCGCGATGGCTTCGTCTTCGATCCCTCTGGCGCCGAACACCCTCACGCCCTCAATCTCTGGCGTGGCTTCGCTACCAAGCCGCAAGAGGGCGATTGGTCGACGATCGAATACCACGTCCGCCAGGTCTTGGCCGATGGCAACACGGAACACGGTGACTACATCCTGCGCTGGCTCGCCTGGTTGTACCAGAATCCTTCCAAGCCAGCCGAGACGGCGATCGTCTTCCGGGGCGGACGCGGCACCGGCAAAGGCATGCTCTGCCGTGCAATTATCCGCTCGCTCGGCCAGCACGGCATTCACATTTCGACGCCCACCTTGATGACGGGGCGGTTCAACGCCCATTTTCGGGATTGTATTGCGCTCTTCGCCGACGAGGCATTTTGGGCCGGTGACAAGTCCGGCGAAGGCCAGCTCAAGCGTATCATCACCGAGGACACGCTCGTCGTCGAGGCCAAGAACCGGGATGCCATCGTGGTGCGCAACATGCTGCACATCATGATCGCATCCAACGAGGATTGGATCGCGCCCTCTGGCACCGACGAAAGTCGGTTCGCCGTATTCGAGGTGTCAGATCGCCACAAGCAGGACAAGGAATACTTCGAAAGGGTGGCAGGGGCCTTCGATGGCGACGAAATGCGCGCCTTCCTCCACCATTGCCTTACCGTCGATCTTGGTGGCTGGCATACACGCGCCGATATTCCTCGGACCCCCGCGCTCCAGGATCAGATCGAGCTCAGTGAACGGCCAGAACGGGCGGTCCAGCGCCAATGTCTTGAAACTGGCGTGTTGCCGGGGACGCACGAAGCGGATCAACTGAATGGTGCGGACGTCCTCCTCTTCCCACATTTTCGGAATGCTATCCGCCGTCATGCTTTCGGAAACAATGTCTCTGACAAGACCATCGGCACGGTACTTCGCAGAGTGGCGGAGCGCTGGCACAATAGCGGCAAGCTCTTCATCGGACAGGGGGATGACGGCTCACCAAGGTACACTCGCATCCAACAATACGTATTCCCAGCGCTGACCGACGCACGCCGGCGCTTTGACCCTCACGCCGCATGGCCAGCGGCTCCTTCCGAAAGCTTCACCGAGTGCGTACGCTGCAGTGAAGAAGTTGGAGCATTCTTCGGGTGTAAAGAGTGCGCAGATGCCATGTGCAATGACAATGCCATGCCGTGAAGCAGTCGGTCGGTCTCGGATGATTTGCCGTCGATCTCAAGTTTCCACATTGTTGGGTCTCCTTCGCGCAATTGTACGCGCGAGCAAGGAATCCGTGCGACCGGAAAACTAGCAATTCACGCTGCAGCGAGCGTACTGGATATTCCAGAACGCGTGTTGAAAGTACGAGAAAGTGTACTAAATTGTACAGCACGAAGGAGTTAAACCCGTGTTTTACAAAGACAAACCATGTGAAAAATGCGGCACAGATGAGTATCACAGATCATCCGGCACGTGCCGCAAGTGCGCGGCAGACGGCGTCGCGTTCAAAGGTGTGCCAAAGATGCGCGGCTTTGGCGCTAAGAAGCTTTACCGCGAGAGGTTCGTTACGATGCCCGATCAAGATCGTCTGGGATGGTACGTCGGTCGCGAAGACACGCAGATGCCGAAGACAAGTGTCTACATGCCGTCAGCAAAAAGAGCCGCCGAATTGCGACTTGCTGAAGCGCAGCATGACTTGAGGCTTATCGAGGCGGGCAAGAAGCCTCACCGTGTGCCGCAACGATTGCGCCTAGCGAAGTATCGCGCCGAGAAGTATGACGACGAAACACTGCGCCGCGTGATGATCAATGCGACAGCAAAAGGCGACACGGCTCTTGCAGGTGTCTACAAACGTGAAATTACACGGAGGCGAGATGCGCTTGGGTCCTGAAATTTCTGGCACACCGCGCCAGCAGGTGCGCTTGCTCGAGCAATTGAAGAGGCTGCGGAAGGCAGAGGCGGACGTCGAAGTCGCCCAGCTTGCTGTCTGTTGTGCAGATTTGTGGAACGCGTTTGACGACAAGGCAGCGCACGAGCAGGAGCTTGCTCTGATCGAAAAACGCCTGACAAACATTCGTAAGGCGATCACGAAGCAGAAGTCCTACTTCACTGAAGCAGACTTGCGGGACTACAACGCCGAACGGAAGGCGGCCGAACGTGAACGGAAGGCGGCTGAGCTCGAGCAAGCAAAAACCCGGAAGCAGCAGTTCCAAGAAGAGCTGCGTGTGCGGCCAATTACCCAAGAAGAGCGCGACACTGACTGGTTGTCGTGACAAATGTCACGCCGGTGTCACGCCACACCATGACAACCCTGCAGATCTGTCGCAAAACTCTGACCGCTAAAACGCGCGCACGTGAAGATTCAAAGAAAAAAAGTCGCATTACGCGACATGGCGTTAGTTCTGTCATGTTACACGTGTGCAATCGTGCAGCACGTAACGTCTTGAAATTGCAGTATATCGTCAATGTGTCATGTTTCAACCGTGACACGTATCCCATTGAAAACACATACAATACCACTGGATGTACACCTGCAACGCGTGCGCATGTAAGGAAATCGCTGGCTGCCTCTACACGAGCGCGCGTTATAGTAGTGCCAGTTTGGCGACAATCACCAATGCCCGCCTCACCGTGCCTCGTCCGTCTTGACCCCTGCCTCTTTTTCCACGGTCCAGCGCCCGGTAGCGCCGCCCAGAGAACCGGCAAGACGCCCCTGGCCCCTACATCCGGTCCCGCTGACCCTCGAACCGCCTGCTGCGCCTTCTCTGCACCACTGACCAGCCAACCACCGCCAGACGCCGGCAGAGCGCCTCAGCTAGTGGGGTCAATGCCGTTAGAGGCCCCGATACACCTGCCAGCGGTAAAAACTGCCTCACGCGCCTTCTACTGGAATCTTGCCACGAGCGCCACCTCAGCAACGGGCAAGCGTTTGGTTTCTCGCCCCTTGCCCCTCCACTGACACCCGGCCAACCCTCAAACCGCCTGTAGCGCCTTCCATGAGGCTCCCCACTGCCGCCGCCTATTGCATGGAGCGCGCCGTCACGTAACGGCGATCAGCCGTCGTCCGAACCATTGCCTGTCTCGCAACAATAGCGGTCAGCCGCAGTAGCCGCGCACTCACGACACCTGCTGACAAGGCCCATCAAAACAGCGCTAGCTCGCCGACCGCTCAAACACCCCCACCTCCGATCACGAAATCGGGGTCGACATGGAAATGCGCGGGCGGGGACTAGTAAAATTCAATATTTAGGGTCTACACGATTCTTTTTACAGGCGTACCTGCTACCCACGCCCTCCCTGCAATTTTCGCTGAATGTCAAAATAACCTGCGAAATCCCGCTATGTGCGATTATTTCGCCTCGATCTCCGTCGCACCAGCAGGGCCACCTTCAGTGATATTGTCATTGGCGTGATTGACCTCAAGTTCACCGACAGCATTTAACAATGCCTCACGGGTGTCGCTGGTGAGGTCCGGTTCCGGCTCAATCCTCGCAGGCTGCGGCCAGAAATTCATAATGTTTGCATGAGCTACTGCAAGTGCTCGAGCCAGGCGCTCCTCATCAGGGCCAGCACTTGAGACTTTCATGAGCATCTTCATGTGCTCCATAGCCCGATCACGGAGCTGGTTCTCAGTCAGGGGATTTTTCCGCCGCCGCGCTACCGTGAAATACTCATAAGTTTGGTCGACTGAGACTTTGTGAACGATAAAATCTCCATGTCGAATTCCCATGTACAAGGCTGTGGGAATGTTCTTTTTGAGTTTCAAGCGTGCCTTATGCTGGTCCTTCATCAACTCCCGCTTGATTGCTCGATCAAATGTTGGATAGAGACGATCGTCAATTTCTCCCGTCTTTTGGAATCGTTCCAAGGCTTTCATCAATGCCTCGACATTCTCGATGGCAATAGCGCGCTCTTGCAGCGCGTTTTGCTTCATTTCATGACTGCGTGTGAGCCGCTTCTCTGCTCTTGTCACAGCTACCAGTGCTTCTTCTACCGCAGCGGTCTCGGGCTCACCGTACAACGTGCCGGTAGGCGTCAACACGTCGGCATCAGAGACTGCGTGAGAAGCAAAGGTTCCGTCGGCATTGGCTCTTAGGTCTTTGGTCCGAGCCGGATCAAGCCAGAAGCCAAGACTATCAGGAATTTTGCGCTTACGCCGTGTCATTGGACCATCTCCATCTTCTCAGTCGTCTCACACATAACATTGCTAACTCCCGGCGACTGTTCGGCCACCGTTGCTTCAGCAACTCCAATATCAGTGCCCTCGCCGACCAGCAGATCATACTCCTCTGGGCCCTCACCCAGCTGCTTCAGAAACTTGATCACCCGCTTGAGATCAACGACAGGCGCAACTTCAACCCATTCACGGAGCTGCTTACGCTCTGGCTCTTCGGCTTCTTCTGACTCGATTTCATCAGGCGCGGGACGTTCCCATTGTTCGACATCGTCAGACCCATCTTCGTCGCACATCGGGTCGTGCTCTTGCAAAGGGGATCGACCGTTACGTAACGGCGAAGCATCCTTGGCGCGCTTTCTCGCCTGGCGCTCCGCCCCCATCGCAAGTTGGCGATCGAGTTCCGCTTCTGGATCAGGTGCCACTGCAATCTGCAGGAGTTGATTGGCTCGAGAAACTTCAAACGGCAAGTTGCTGGATACCCACTTCGTCCATGAGATTGTGCCAGAAGCCGTCTCCTCGAAATACTGGCGCGCCTCCCGTACCTTTTCAGCCATCAGGAGGGTGCGCTTCCTGCCTTCCGTGTGCAGGTCACGAATTTCTCCTGCAAGCCGTTGAAGATTGAATGTCCGACGCTCCTCTTCATTGCGGGGGATCGAGCCGGATTCCTCATCGCTTGTGTCAACGGCTGACTCATTGGCCTCCACTGAATCGCCATGATGAATTGATGTCGCAGCCTGCGCCTCACCCTCTGTGTTGATCTTAGCAGATCCCTGAGGGTGGTGGCCGTCTCGCGGTGCTGCTGCTTCATTTGAGACATTGGCAGTCGTGATCCCGGGATCATCGACTGCTGCATGGTCATGTATCGTCGTAGGTTTGGTCATGATTTTTCATCCAG
>JANLTS010000402.1:0-6461 GCA_031363045.1 Hyphomicrobiales bacterium | reverse complement strand
GGTGGCCGAGGCAGATGCCGAACAGCGGCAGCCCTGAGTCCACCAGCTTCCTGATTTCCGGCACGGCGTATTCGCCGGTCGCCGCCGGATCGCCGGGACCGTTCGACAGGAACACGCCATCGGGGTTCATCGCCAGGATGTCTTCGGCACTCGTCGAGGCGGGAACCACCGTCACATCGCAGCCGGCACTGGTCAGGCAACGCAATATGTTGCGCTTGAGACCATAATCGAGCGCCACAACTTTGTAACCGCCGGGCTCGGCGCGGGTATAGCCACCGTTCCAGTCCCACAGCTTCTCGTCCCAATGCAGGCGCTGGGTAAGGGAGACGTCCTTGGCGAGATCCATGCCAACAAGCCCCGGCCATTGGGCGGCCATCGCCTTCAGCTTCGCCACATCGAACTTGCCTTTGGCATGGTGCGCGATGACGCCGTTGGGCATGCCTTGCTCACGGATGCGGGCGGTCAGCGCGCGGGTGTCGATGCCGGACAGGCCGATGATGTTGCGGGCCTTCAACCACTTGTCGAAATGTTTCGCCGAGCGATAGTTGGCGGGTTCGGTCACCGCTTCCTTGACGATACAGCCGACGACACCCGCCGAGGCTGCGAGGTTCACCGTCTCGATGTCGTCGTCATTGGTGCCAACATTGCCGACATGCGGGAAGGTGAAGGTGACGATCTGGCCGGCATAGGAGGGATCGGTCAGCACTTCCTGATAACCGGTCATGGCGGTGTTGAAGCAGACTTCACCCACCGCTTCACCCTCGGCACCTAGCCCGAAACCCTCGATCACCGTGCCGTCGGCCAGCACCAGAAGGGCGGTCACGCGAGGCTGATCCCAGTCGCCGAACTGGGGACGCGCGGGTTTCTTCACCTTCGCAGGCTTTTTCGCAGGCATGACAGAGACTCCGGAATTTGGCGCTGGTTAAGGTAAGGGGGGCAAGCCGTCAAGGTTGCGATGGCCCGCGAACAGTTCTAGAGGGGGGCTTTCCAGAGCACACCCGAAGGAGACCCAGCCGATGACCTTGCGCGAGACGATCAGTGCCGCCGTCAAGGAGGCGATGAAGGCCGGCGACAAGAAGAGGCTGTCGACGCTGCGGCTGATGAGTTCCGCCATCAAGGACAAGGACATCAACAGCCGTACCGATGGCCATGATTCGACGCTGACGCCGGATTCAGGCCTCGTTGAACTCTTCGCCAAGATGGTGAAACAGCGCCAGGAATCGGTTGCCGTCTACGAGCAGGGCGGCAGGCCGGAATTGGCCCAGAACGAACGCGACGAGATCACCGTCATCCAGTCCTATATGCCAAAGCAGCTCTCCGAGGATGAGGCGAAGGCGGTAGTGGCCAGCGTCATCACGGCGGTGGGAGCTGCCAGCGTCAAGGACATGGGCAAGGTGATGGCTGAACTCAAACTCAAGTTCGCCGGCCAGATGGACATGGCCAAGGCGGGGGCCATTGTGAAGGCGCTGCTGGGGTAATCACGTCCCCCTTTCCACCGCGTCGGCCAGTTCGGCCAGACTTGTGAAGTGGTAATTGGGAACAGCAGCATTGGCCACCGTTGGCGTTCCGCCCGCGCCGGGTTTGCCCTTGCGGCGCTCGATCCAGCAGGTGTGATAGCCGAGACTTTTGGCCACTGCGATGTCGTGATACTGGCTTTGCGCCACGTGCAAAATGTCGTCGAAGCCGTAGCCTTCCTTGCTGAGGCGGCCGCGCACATAGGCGAAGACCTGCGGGTCGGGCTTGTTCCAGCCCACCATCTCGGCGGTCACCAGATCGTCGAAGGGCAGGTCTAGTGTGGTGGCAAAGTGTGAGAGCGCCCAATTGTCGGAATTGGTCATGGCGACAAGGTGGAAGCGCTGGCGCAGGCGTTTCAGCGCGGCAACGGAATCAGGGAAGGCCGGCCAGCGCGGGATCGACAGGCGGAACCCCTGAACGTCGTCTTCGGTATTGGCAAGTCCAAGCGTTGCCGCCATCTCGCGGTACATCGGCGCCATCATCGACGGGAAGGGCAGGCGCGGCGTTTCGTGGTGCTGGTGATGCTCGGCCACCGCATAGGCTTCGAGAATGGCCTGATCGGTGAGGCTGCGGCCGGCCGCTTTGCCGCGCATATAGTCGAGGATGCCGGTTTCGAAATCGATCAGTGTACCGACGACATCGAAGGTCATCACTTTGCGGTCGGTGATCGCCATAGAATCTCCTGTTGGGTGTTCAAAAACTGTAGCCGAAAAGTTCAATGTCGCGCGCATAGAGTTCAGCCACGCGGGCACGGGTTGCGGCATCATAATATGTCCGGTGGTTGGCCTCGCGCTCAGATTTCGTCACATGCGGCAGGCGGGCGCCGGGCAAACCGATGCGGGTGAAGATTGCCTCGGCATCGGCTTCCAGCGTTTCGAACCGGCCGAGCATATCGACCATTTTCTGCCCATCGCTGTCATAAACGAAATCGGCCTGCGGCATCACCTGCACATGATCGGACGCCGCAATGGCGTCGAGATATTGCGCCAGCGTGACATCGGCCGGAACGCCGAGATAGTCTCGCAGGTCGGGACGCTGTGAGAGATAGCGCCATTGCGAGATCGCCTTGTCCCAAGGGTTGCGGATAATGGCGAACTTGAAATAGCTCCGGAAAATGTCTTCGCCAATTTCCATCCGGATGTGGCGGGCCAGCAAATGCTGCAGCCCGCCCGTCTGGTATTTGTTGTGGGTCGGGCTGACGAAACCCATCCACAGGTCTTCGGTGCGGCGCGGTTTCTCCCAGATCGCATCCTCGATCGAGGTGCCGCCTGTCTTCGGAATATGAACGAAGATGCAGCGGTGGCGATGCGAGATCACGTCGCCTGTTCCCGTCAGACCAGATTGGTCGTCACCTTGATGTTGCCCCTGGTGGCATGGCTGTAGGGGCACACGACATGCGCCTTGGTGGCGATGTCCTGGGCGACGGCCTTGTCGATCCCCGGCAGGTTCACGTCCATCACCACTTCAAGCCCAAATCCCTCGCCATCATCGCGCGGCCCAAAGCTCACGTGGGCTGTGGTGGTGGACTGATCGCTGAGCTTCACCGGCGGGTTCATCTTGCCGGCGACGAATTTCATTGCGCCCAGATAGCAGCTCGAATAGCCGACGGCGAACAGCTGCTCGGGGTTCACACCCTCGCCCTTGCCGCCCATTTCCTTGGGGCTGTCGATCTTGAGATCGAGAGCGCCGTCGGCAGTCTTCGCCGTGCCGCCACCGCGTCCACCGAGGGACGTTGCGTGGGCGGTATATATTGCCTTGATGCTCATGGGGTAACTCCTTGTTGCGGTCGCATGTACGTTCCGTGGCGCAATGTGGATTGCCCGTCACGATTGCGCAAGTCACTATGGTGCCGGCGATGGCGTGGCAGGTTTGCGCACGGCGATGGCCACGCCCAAGGCCGCCAGCCCAAAGCCCACCCAGCCGAGCAGCGGCATGGCTTCGCCGAGAATCGGCCAGGCGATCAATGCCGAGAGCGGCGGCACGAGATAGAACAGGCTCGACACGCGGCTGACTTCGCCCGCCCTGATCATCGCCAGCAGCAGCGTCATGGCGATGATCGAATTGGCCAGCACCAGATAGGCGAGTGCGGCGATGAATTCGCCATTGTACCAGTCGAAACGCAAACTCTCGAACATCAGGGCCAGCGGCAAGGTGCCAGCCAGGCCCGCCATATATTGCACGCTGTTGGCGACGACTGGATGATGATTGAGGCCGAAGCGCTTTTCCCACAAGGTGCCAGCGGTGATGCCGAGGAGTGCAATCACCGCAGCCGCGATGCCTAACAAATCTTCAGCGGCGATCGTCGAGCGCGCGGCAACGACGGTGGCAGCGCCGGCAAGGCCCAGTGCCAATCCAATCCAGCGGCTCAGACCGACACGCTCGCCGGCAAAATGTGGCGCGATCAGGCCAACGAGAATCGGCTGCATGCAAACGATGATGGCAACGCTCCCGGCCGAAGCGCCGCGCGCGAAGGCGAGGTAAGAGAGCCCGAAATACACCGCCTGAATCAGAAACCCGACGATTACGAGGTGGACCCATTCGGCCCGGCGTTGCGGCAAAGGTGGCCTGAGGATGGCCCATAACGGCAACAGGATGACCAGCACCACCATATAGCGCAAGGCCAGGAAGCTGATCGGCTCTGCATGTTTCAGTCCGAACTTGGCAACCGAAAATCCACCTGACCACAAGAGCAGGAAGATGGCGGGCGCAAGGATCAGCCAAAGCGGCTTCGTCGATGTTGGGGGAGGTGACGGCATGGGGCCGGACCATAGTGAGGGATAATCGGTCGTGCTATGGTCGTGAGATCGAGAGGCCCCATGCACCGGCATCATGCCAGTGGAGGAGGACGTCTGCCATGAAGACCATCGACTTTTTCTATTTCTTTGGCAGCGCCTATGCCTATCTCTCGGTCATGCGGATCGGCAAGCTGGCAGAGAGTATGGGTGTCACGGTCCGTTGGCGGCCGATCAACGTGCGTCCGCTTATGCAGGAGAACAACGTGGCACTCCGGTCGCAGACGTTGAAGGTCAAGTACATGTGGCGAGATGTCGAGCGCCGTGCCGCCACGCATGGCGTACCGTTTATCAAGCGGCCGATCTGGACGACAGATCCGGAGTTGCTCCACAACCGGGTGGGGATTGTCGCCATGAACGGTGGCTGGTGCGAGGCCTTTACCGTTGCAAGCTTCAAGGCCTGGTATGTTGAGGGCATGGCGCTGGGTGACCGCGCCTGTCTCGCGCATGTATTGAAGCCGCTGGGCAAGGACGTCGACGAGATGATTGCCTTGGCCAACAGCCCGGAGATCATCGAACGATACAACCAGGAAACCGAGGCGGCCCGCAGCTTCGGCGTTTTCGGTTCGCCGTCCTTTGTCGTCGATGGCGAGATGTTCTGGGGCGACGACCGGCTGGAGGAGGCCATCGCCTGGGCAAGCGGTACGCATCGGCTGCAACTGGCGTAACGCTTGCGCAGCCAATCACATGGCGAAACCCGGACCGTTTGCCAGCTGCGACGGGTTTTCCCCACAGTCAACTTGGACGACATTCTTTGTCACGCGTCGAATTCGTCAGCGTCCAAGTGATAACCGGCATGTGGGTGGTACAAGACCAGACTTGGCGCGGTCCATTTTGAACTAAGTTGACCCGGCAAAGTGTGATATCGTTCCTCACAATACGGCATGTGACGCTCAAGCTCCAGCCTTGAGACCAACCGTCGAGTTGCGTGTCGGGTAGTTTGAGAAACCGGAGATTGAAATGTTCAATCGTCTTGGCCCGTCGAGTGCTTGTGCAATTCTTGCTTTGCTGGCGGCAACTCCAGCAGACGCTGCCTCGATCAAGTCGCAGGGCCCCTGTCCCCTGTTCTTTGGTATTTGTCAGGCATTTCAGTTCGACACGGCTATTCCGGTGATCACGAGCTACGCCTTCAAGATGCCGGCCGCCGGCACGGCGATGGTGAGTTTTGATGGCACCATGCAGTGTACGGTGAACTCCACCGTCCTCAATACCGATGTTGTTGACCTCGGAAGCCAGATCGTCACCAGTGCTGCTGCCACTGCGGACTATATGGGACCCGGTGGCAACCGATATGCCATGCGCTTGCATTTCGGAAACCTCGGTTCGAGCGGACCCTCGGCGACAATGAATCTCGCAGCCACCCGGACGATCAAATACACAACCGGCGGAACGAAGGAAGTGTTCTACAAGTTCCTCAAAAACCGCATGGACTCAGGCTCTGGATGTACCGTCTATGCCATGACTTTTTCCGTTTTGATCGCGCCTTGATCCCGCACAGACGTCATGCATCATCACCTGGAGTGTGCCATGCGCAAGTCATTCAACCTTCTGACCGCGAGCCTCACATGCGGGATAGCCGCATGTTTTATTCCGTCACCGGCAATGGCCACCACGATCAAGGCGCAAGGACCTTGCACATACATACAAGGTGCCTGCACGAAATTTGATTTCAATGACCCTGTTCCGGTCGTGGCAACCTTCACCTTCAACATGCCGGCAGCCGGGGGCGCTGCTCTCGTACGATTCGACGGCACCATGCAATGCGAGGTGAACACCAGTGCTGGCAATGCCGACGTCGTCGATCTGTCGGGCCAGATCGTCACGCTCGCCAACGCGGTTGCCGACTATTCGGGCCCCGGCGGAAACCGTTTCATCATGCGCTTGCATTACGGCAACACAAATTCGACATCGCCTTCGACAACCGTCAATCTGGCGGCAACCCGTACGGTCAAATACAGCGGCGGCGGGGCCAAGACCGTCTATTACAAGTTCACAAAAACGCGCATGGACAATGAGACGCTTTGCCGAGTCCACGCCGCGAGCTTCACCATTGTCATCACGCCATAGGCGATAACCACAGTCCTCATCGCCAAGGGCATTGGCGACCGATAAACCCACAGGACGCGAGAGTGGTCTTTTCAAGACGAGTCTCCC
>JANLTS010000401.1:0-11961 GCA_031363045.1 Hyphomicrobiales bacterium | reverse complement strand
GAGACTGTGGTGGAGGCGCCGGGTACTGCCCCCGGGTCCGATAGGTTTATTGCGGTAACCGTTTATCACCATAGTCATGCCCCTTGCGGGACGTGACAGGCCCAATATAGGAGCCCTTCCCCGCCAGGGGAAGGGCTGTTTTGGTGTGAAGGGGGCTCAGTCCTGATTCGGGCCGATGGTTAAGGAGTGAAGCTCATCAGTTCCTCGCGCACGCCGGTGGCGGGATTGGTGACCAGCACGTTGCCAATGCCGCGGACATAGTACTTGTATTCGAAATTGCCGGGTTCAAGTGCCGTGAAATCCTTGGTCTGATAGGCGTTGTTGAAGGTGCCGGCTGGCACTTTCACATGCTGGTTGATGGCAAAGCCCTGCGCCACGTCTTCAGCTTCGCCGAGGAAGAATTCCTGACGGTAGGATTTGCCCACCGCCGGTGCCGCAAACATCACAATACCGGGCTTGGCGCCGTTCAACCCAGCGCGCCACGAGCCTGCGGTGTTGGCAATGCCATTGTCATAGGAAATGGTGTCTTCGCCGAAATACCAGACGCTGCCATCCTTGTGCTGGGCAAAGTAATCAAGTGTATCTTCCTCGATTACCCCGCCGACGCTGTTGACATCGTGGACAATGATGCAGTCGACTCCCATCAACTTGATTTTCTTGTTGGTGACAGTGATGACGACTTCGGCATTCTCGCTCTTGTTGCGATAGACATATTCGCTTCCCGGCTTCATCGGCAGCCAGGGATTGTCGACCACCGGCGAAAAGTCGGCGGGGTTGATCTTTGGGTCATAAGCCGCTTGACCGACTTTATTGCAGACACTCCGGCCAGCAGCGGCTTGTGCGGTGCAGAGGTCACCGGCGGCTGCAATAACTTTGTCCGCCTTGGCGCGGCATTTGCCCCGGTCGATGACATTGACGATGTTGGCGCAGTTGCCGAGATCGTAATTGTACGCGCCGGCGGCCAGATGATTGCAGGCGGTGGCGGACGAAGCCGTGGTCTTTTCGCAAACATCCGCCGCCGTGGCTGGCGTTGGCAAAACGGCGAGAACAGTCGAGGCGAGGGCTGCTGCCGCAACGGGGAAGAGCTTCATGGGCGATATCCTTTCAGCGTTGTGGTGATGCGATGAGGTGTCGTTGCATCACTCACAAGCTGCTACGCGGGTGGCGTGAAAAACTTTCAGGCCGCCTTGACCGCCGCTTCAATCGAAAGGCGCAATCGAGACCGCCTTGAAGCTGTTGGGCCCGGTGCGGGTGCCACGAATGGCGACGTCGCCTTCTTCGACCGGCGTGCCATCGGTGCTGATCTCGGCGCCCGCCATATCCACCGACCAGAGCGTGCCATCGAAGGCCTTGAGACTGAGTGATGAGCCGTCAATTGAAAGCGCTTCACCACCCAGGAACCCGAGATCGGGCCTCGACCATTCGTTATAGGGGATTGCGGTGTAGCTTTGATAAGCAGGAAAGTTCGCCGCGACAAACGTGTGAAGCTTTCGCCCGGCGTCGAAACCATAAAGTATCGTGCCAAGCCCGATGCTGATGGCGATCGCCAGGGCGATGACCAGCAGGGGCCGATAACGATAACCGCGCCCGGTCCGCGATACGCCGAGCCACGCACTCACGGCGAAAACCAGAGAGCAGATGCCCCAGATCACCGGCAATGCCATTGCTGCATCGTCGAACGGCATCTCGTCGAGGCCGCGCCCGCCGGTTTGGGTGTAGTCGATGGCCGCGAACAGCACGACTGCGAAGCTTGCAGCTCCGAGCAGCACCGATAGTCCCGCCAGACACCAGAACACTGCGTTACGGCCAAGGAACAGGATCGCCGGCCGGGGCTTCAGCCCCAGCTTGGCAATCCGCGCCAGAACGTCTTCGTCAAGTTTGCGCATGGCCATCGCGCTCTCTGTCCAGTCTGGACGCGTACAGGGTTTTCAGGTGCTGCAAGCCGCGCCGGATGCGGGTGGCAACGGTTCCGGGCGGCATAGCCAATATATCGGAAATCTCGTCATAGGTTTTTTCCTCGAGATAGCGCAGGGTGATGACGTTGCGGTAAAGCGGTTCAAGGTCTGCCATCGCGGCATCGAGATTGCCGCCGTCTGTTTCGCGCTGACACAACGTGAAGCCGGTATCTTCGGCGCGCAACCGATCGAGCAACAGCTGGCCGTCCTCACCGGTAATCAGCAATGGCCCAGCGCCACGTTTGCGCAAGAAGCTGACTGCCTCGTTGTGGGCAATGCGATATAGCCAGGGTGCCAGCGGACGGCGGCGGTCAAAGCTATTCAAATTCACATAGGCCTTGATGAAACTGTCCTGAACGACGTCCTCGGCATGCCCTGAGTGGCCGCCAAGAATGCGCCCGACATAGCGTTTCAGAACGAATTCGAAGCGGCGCACGACTTCGCCATAGGCTTTGGCGTCGCGGAGCGCCCGCGCCACCAGTTCGGCATCTTCTTGGCTTTCCTGCCCTGTCACCGCTCCCGCTTTCCCACTGGCTTCAAACTATCTTTACGCAGCCCGCCCGAATTTCTTTCACGATTTTTCTGGGGCTTCGCATTCCGCCATGGAATCGTCTAACCTCGCGGTCCGATGAAACAGTATCTCGATCTTATGCGCCATGTGCGCCAGCACGGCTTTGCCAAGGGTGACCGCACCGGCACCGGAACGCTTTCGGTCTTTGGCCACCAGATGCGCTTCGACCTTGCAGCCGGATTCCCGCTGCTGACCACCAAGAAGCTGCATCTGCGCTCGATCATCCATGAGCTGCTGTGGTTCATTCGTGGCGACACCAACATCGCCTACCTGCACGACAACAAGGTCAGGATCTGGGACGAGTGGGCGGATGCCAATGGGGATTTGGGCCCCGTCTATGGCGCCCAGTGGCGCTCGTGGCCGGCGCGTGATGGTTCCACCATCGACCAGTTGGCGGACGTCATCGCCCGCATCGCCAAGAGCCCCGACTCGCGTCGCCTGATCGTCACCGCCTGGAACCCGGCGGATGTCGACCAAATGGCCCTGCCGCCCTGCCATTGCCTGTTCCAGTTTTATGTGGCCGATGGCAAGCTCTCCTGCCAGCTCTACCAGCGTTCCGCCGACATCTTCCTGGGGGTTCCCTTCAATATTGCATCCTACGCATTGCTGACCCACATGGTGGCGCAGGTAACCGGCCTCAAACCCGGAGAATTCATTCACACGCTGGGCGATGCGCATCTCTACCGCAACCACCTCGAGCAGGCGGACGAACAGCTCACGCGCGAACCCTTGCCACTACCGCGCCTGGTGATGAAGCGCGATGTCAAGGCCATCGACGATTTCCGCTTCGAGGATTTCGAGATTGCCGGCTACCAGTCGCATCCGCACATTGCCGCTCCCGTAGCGGTCTGAGCGTGGTGGCCTGAACATGGCGGTGCTGGGCGAGGATTTCAGCGGCGGCTGGTTACGCAGGCTTTATGCGCCGGTCAATCCGGTGGGCATGTGGTGGGCGCTGGTTTTCGCCGTGGCGTTATTGGCGCTGCATTTTCTGCTGCAACTTGGCATTTCGCTCGGCGCCATCATGGTGCTCTTTGACGGCGCTTTCGAGGTCGAGCGGGTGGTGGTGAAAGCCAATCTCATTGCGGTGTTCCCGGCCTCGCTGCTGGTGGCGGTGGCGGCATGGTTCCTGGCCCAGCGCGGCGGCGGCAATCCACGCGACGTCCTCAGCCTGAGATGGCCCCAAATATCGCCCGCCGGGTGGGTGCTGCTGCTCGTCGGCTTCATGCTGGTCATGTATCTGGTGATCATCATCGTGTTCGTCGGCTTCGGTCTCGATCTCGGCCAATATACGCCGGGGCCGGACGGGCAATCGCCTGACAGCGGTTCGGCCGGGCTGGTGAAAGAGGCGATGTTCGACATTGCCAATGAGCCTTGGCTGTTTGCGCTGGTGTTTCCGTCGATCGCCCTTGGCGCTCCCATTGCCGAGGAACTGATCTTTCGCGGCCAATTGTTTTCAGGCCTGTCGCGCACCAGGCTTGGGGTTTCGGGTACAACACTGCTGACCTCGGCTGCCTGGGCGGGCTTGCACCTGACCGAGCCATGGCTGTCGGTGGGGCTGATCTTCGTCATGGGTTTGATCTTTGGCTGGATGATGTACCGCTTCGGCAGCCTGTGGCTGACGATGGCCTGCCACGCGCTGTGGAATGCCGCTTTTGCACTGATCATCTTCGCCACGATCGGAGGCCAGACATGATTATCGACGTGCGCGCGGCCCGGCCGGGTGACGGGGCGGCGTTCCATGCCATGGTTGAAGCGCTGGCGATCTCGCATAACGAGGCGGCACATTTCATTGCCAATCCTTCCGACTATGAAACGGCACTGTTCGCGCCGGACGCGATCATCGGCGGGTTTCTTGCCACGCTGGATGGCCAGCCCGCCGGCTGCGCCATCTGGCACCGCAGCTTTTCGACCTTCCGCGGGAAGGAGACAATCTATCTGGAGGACCTCTCGGTGCTGCCGGCGTTCCGCCGCCGAGGCATTGCCCGGGTATTGCTGCAGGCGGTGGCGCGCCTGGCCGTGGCGCGGCGGGCTCCCGCCGTCACCTGGGATTTGATGGCCTGGAACGGGGGTGGCCGGAAACTCTACGAGACAGCCGGCGCCGAAATCGAAGACGGGTACTGCAAATGCCGACTTTATGGCGAAGCACTCGAAAGGCTGGCGGCATGATCTCGCTGGTGGTGGCTACAGCGCGCAATGGGGTCATTGGCAGGGCGGGCGGGCTGCCGTGGCATATCTCGTCTGATCTCAAGCGCTTCAAGGCAATCACCATGGGCAAGCCCGTGGTCATGGGCCGCAAGACCTGGGAGAGCCTGCCCAAGAAACCCTTGGCCGGCCGCCGCAACATCGTCATCACCCGGCAGGCGGATTTCAAGGCTTCCGGGGCGGATGTGGTGGCCAGTGCCGAGGCGGCATTGTCGCTGTGCGCGGCTGAGCCCGAGATTGCCATCATCGGTGGCGGCGAAATCTACCGGCTGTTCTGGCCGCTGGCAGACCGGCTCTATCTCACCGAGGTCGATATCGAGATTGCCGGCGATACGTGGTTTCCGCATGTGGCCGAAGCTGACTGGATCGAGCGCTCCCGCGAGGTCCACGCGCCGGGTGCCAACGACAGTGCCGGCTTCACACTTCGCATCCTTGACAAGATGAAGAAAAATTAAGGCCTTGCAATGCCGTGGACATTGCCCGCCATGCTACCTATATCGCATCAATATTCTCGCACGACATGACAAGAAAAAAGGTGACATGAATGCCGTGGAATTCGGAAGGTGGTGGCGGTGGCAACAATCAGGGGCCATGGGGGCAGGGCCCCTGGGGTCAAGGCAATGGTCCGAAGCGGCCCAACAATGGCGGCGGCAGGGGCGGTCCCAATCCACCCGATCTCGATGAACTTCTGCGCCGTGGCCAGGACAAGCTGAAGCAGATACTGCCTTCAGGCGGCGGTGGCCGCTTCGGCTGGGTTCTGCCGGTGGTGCTGGCGCTGGCCTTTGTCGGCTATAACAGCATGTATCAGGTGCAGCCTGACGAGCGCGGTGTCGTCCTGCGCTTTGGGCAATATTCGCGCACTGCGGAGCCGGGCCTGCATTTTGCATTGTGGCCGGTCGAGACCATGGAGAAGCCGCGGGTTGGCGCTGTCCGCCAGATCAACATCGGCAATGAAGGCAACGAAGGCCAGATGCTGACCAGCGACAAGAACATCATCGGGGTTCCGTTCTCGGTGTTCTGGCGCATCAACGATCCCAAGGCCTATCTCTTCAATGTCGCCGATCCCGAGCGGACGATCCGCTCGGTATCGCAAAGCGCCATGCGCGAGATTGTCGGCCAGACCAAGGCCCAGGCGATCCTCACCACCGGCAAGAACAAGGTTGAGGCGCAGGTGATGGAAATCACCCAGACGTTACTTAACGACTACAATTCGGGCGTTACCGTTACGGCCATCAACCTCGGCGATGTGCAACCGCCGCCAGACGTCAAGGATGCCTTCGCCGAAGTGGTCCGCGCCGGACAGAGGCAGCAGCAGCTGATTAACGAAGCCGAGCAATACCGCAATCAGCAGGTACAGATCGCCGAGGGCGAGGCGGCCAAGCTGATCGAGGATGCCACCGGCTACAAGGCCCAAACCGTGGCGGAAGCGGAGGGTGAAGCGGCCCGCTTCCTTTCCGTCTACGAGCAATACAAGGATGCCAAGGATGTGACGCGCGAGCGTATCTTCCTCGAAACCATGGAGCTGATCCTCGGCAAGACCAACAAGGTCATCATCGAGGAAGGCGCCAGCGGATCGGGGGTCGTACCCTATCTGCCGCTGCCTGAATTGCAGAAGCGCGCCACTGGCGCGACTTCGAACTGACGGCTAGCAAGGAGCACATGAACATGACCAAGTCCATTCTGGGCATTGCCGCCGCCGCCATCGCGGTCCTGCTTTACCTCTCGTATTTCATCGTTGACGAAAAGCACAAGGCACTCGTCTTGCGCTTCGGCGACATCAACCGCACCGTCGAGGACCCGGGCCTGTATTTCAAGCTGCCCTTCGCCGATACGGTAACGTTGATCGAAGACCGCATCATCATCTGGGAGAACAACGACCGTCCGGTGCAAGACGTGGCCAGCCAAGTCTATATCGTCGATGCCATCACGCTAGCCCGCATCAGCAATGCCCGCCGGTTCCGCGAGACCTTGGGTGCCGATCTGTTGCAGGCGGAAGCCCGCGTGGCGGCGCGTCTCGATGCGGCGTTGCGACAGACCTATGGCCGCCGCTCATTCGATGCCGCGCTGTCGTCGGACCGTGCCGCCATGATGATCGAAATCCGCGAACAAATCCGCGGCGAGGCCGATTCGCTTGGCATCGAAATCGTCGATGTTCGGGTGCGCCGCACGGACCTTTCTGAAAACGTGCTGGAACAGACTTACAACCGCATGAAATCGGAGCGCAACGCGCTGGCGCAGGACATCCGGTCGAAAGGCGAAGCCACCAAGACGCGGATGAACGCCGAGACCGACCGTACCTATACTGTCAAACTGGCGGAAGCCCGCAAACAGGCGGAAATCTTGCGCGGTCAAGGCGAGGCCGGCCGCAACAAGGAGTTCGCCCGAGCTTTCCAGCAGGATCCGGAGTTCTTCAGCTTCTACCGGTCGATGCAGGCCTATGCGAAAAGCCTGGGGACGGACGGCACGACGATGGTGTTGAAACCCAACTCTGACTTCTTCAAGTATTTTGGCGGCAAGCGGCCCGCCGAGGTGGCACCGCCGCCGCAATGATGCCGGAACTTCTCATGGCCCTCGGTCTCGTGCTGGTGATCGAGGGCCTTCTTTATGCCTTGGTTCCGGGGCAGTTGAAGGCGATGATGCTGTCATTCCAGAATCTCAGTGATGACCAGCTGCGCTTGGGCGGTGTGACCGCCGTGGCACTGGGCGTCGCCGTTGTCTGGCTGGTGCGCAGCACGATCTCATAAAATCTTTCGAAGTGGAGACGGCAGCGATGAACGGCAGGCTTGGCATGGTGCGGATGGCGGCGGCGGGCATCGCCGTTCTGGGGTTGATCGGCCCCTTGACGACGGTTCCGGCGCTGGCGCAAGCAACCTTGGCGGAATTGCCTTCGGTTGCCGACCTTGCCGACAAGCTGCTGCCATCGGTGGTCGAAATCACCATCGAAACCAAGAGCACGGTCAGCGCCGCGCCACAACTCCCAACGCCTCCCGGTGACCCGGACAATTCACCGTTCAAGGATTTCTTCGACGAATTCCTCAAGCGCCAGCAGGGCGAAAACGCCGATCCGCGGCCGATGACCTCGATGGGCTCCGGCTTCGTCATCGACGCCTCCGGCTTGATCGTCACCAACAACCACGTGGTCGAAGGCGCCGACACGATCGAAGTCCACATGCAGGACGATACCATCCTCAAGGCCGAACTTGTGGGCCGCGATCCCAAGACCGATCTGGCGGTCATCCGCGTCAAGTCCGAGAAACCGCTGCCGGTCGTCAGCTTCGGCGACAGCGACCGCTTGCGCATTGGCGAGTGGGTGATGGCCATCGGCAATCCCTTTGGCCTCGGCGGCTCGGTGTCGCTCGGCATCGTCTCGGCCCGCAACCGCGATATCAATGCCGGTCCCTATGACGATTATATCCAGACCGATGCCGCCATCAACAAGGGCAATTCTGGTGGCCCCCTGTTCAATCTCAAAGGCGAGGTCGTGGGCATCAATACGGCGATCTTCTCGCCAACTGGCGGCTCCGTTGGCATCGGCTTCTCGGTGCCCGCCAACACCGCCAAGAACGTCATCGACCAGCTGGTGAAGTATGGCGAAACGCGGCGCGGCTGGCTGGGTGTGAAAATCCAGGCGGTCACCGATGAAATCGCCGAGTCGATGAACATCGACCGCGCCCGGGGCGCGCTTATTGCCGATGTAACGCCCACCGGGCCAGCCGAAAAGGCCGGCATCCAGTCGGGCGATGTCATCGTCGAATTCAACAACCGCCCGGTGAACTCGATGCGTGACCTGCCGAAGGTCGTGGCCGAAACCGAGATCGGCAAGCAAGTTACGGTGAAGTTGCTGCGCAAGGGCAAGGAGGTCATGGTGATGGCCGAGGTCGGCCGCCTCGAGGATGGCGAGAAGATCGCCGCCGCCGATCCGGGCAAGGGCCAAACTCAACCGGCTCCGGCTGTCGTCACGGTGCTTGGCATGACGGTGAGTTCGATGACCGATGAGCTTCGCGCCAAGTTTGCTGTTGATGCCGATCTTAAGGGCGCCGTCATCACCGAGGTTGCTGCCGAAGGTGCTGCATCCGAAAAACGGCTTGAACCGGGTGATGTCATCACCGAGGCCGGTGAGAAGGAAGTTTTAGGTGCGGCGGATATCTCGGCTCGCGTCGAGGAAGCTCAGAAGGCCAGCAAGAGCTCCGTTCTGCTGCTCGTCGCCAAGGGCGGTAAATCCGGCGAGATGCGCTTCATCGCGTTGAAGCTCAAGAAGTAGCGGTCATTTGCATGGACGGCGTGGCGGTGTTGTGGTCGTCAGCCAAGCGGATCGTTGCCCGGGCCCTGGCCATTGCGATCCTGATCTCAGGCTCCGCCGTCTGGGTATCTGCTGAAACCCGCGTGGCGTTGGTCATCGGCAACGGCCACTACCGCGCGGCGGGTACGCTCGCCAATCCCGTCAACGATGCGCGGGACATCGCCGCGAAGTTGCGGCGCATGGGTTTCGAGGTCATCGATGGTTTCGACCTCGACAAGCGCGGCATGGAGCTGCAGATCGGCCGGTTTGCGGCGCGCCTCGATGCCGGGTCGACCGGGTTGTTCTATTTCGCGGGCCACGGCATTGCCGTCAATCACCAGAACTACCTGCTTCCCGTCGATGCAGCACTCGACCGCCCCGCCAAACTGAAGCTTGAGACGTTGGCCGCCGACGACATCGTCGACATGATGGGCCAGAGCGCCAAGGTCAGCATCATCGTGCTCGATGCCTGCCGCAACAACCCCTTCGCACGCGGCTTGTCGGCCAATGGCGGCAATCGCGGCGTTCAGGCCTATGAGGGACTGGCGCGCATGGAAGCGGCAAGCGGAGCCTTTATTGCGTTCTCGACCAAGCCCGGTTTCATGGCGCTCGATGGGGCGGGCCGAAATTCGCCGTTTGCCATGGCACTACTCCGCAACATGGATTCCCCTGGCTTGGCGATCGGCGAGATGATGCGGCGGGTCAGGAACGAGGTACTGGAGGCGACCGAGCATTTCCAGCGCCCGCAATGGGATGATGATCTCACCCAAAGCTTCAGCCTGATGCCGGTGGTGCCGTCCTCACCGCTGCCGCTGCTGGGCAAGCCGCCCGAGATGATGGAAGCCGATACCTTCGGCTTGCCCGAAGAAATCGAAAGCTTCATCCGCGACGGTTATCTGATGCCTGATCCGCGCGATGTCGAAGGCGGCTTGCGCAACATCTTCGCCGCTGATGTCGTGTCGTTTGGGTTGCTTTATCGGTTGGATGAGCTGGTAACGGCGAAGTCGCGCTGGTTGTCGGCCTTTGCCAGGTGGAACATGCGGCTGCTGCCGGGATCACTTACGGTGAGCAAACGCGAGGGGCCATCGGTGCTGGCGGAATTCGATGTCGACTACACGTTCTGGCCGAAACGTACCGGCACGGCGGCGCTCGAGGGCCGTTCGCGGATCGCGCTGGTCATGGAGCGCGATGCCGCGGGCTGGAAAATCCTCGCCGAGAAGGCGGTGGACAAAATGCTGGAGCCAGTGATTAACTCAAACCCATGATCGGACTGTTGCGTCGGGGGTTGCTGTTGGCACTGTTGCTGGTTGGGCAAGTCCCGGCGGCAGATGCGGCGGGCCGTGTGGCGCTGGTGATCGGCAATGGCCAGTATCAGGGCGTCACCCAGCTTGCCAATCCCGTCAACGATGCCCGCGACGTAGCCGACAAACTGCGGGCCCTGGGCTTCACCGTGGTCGATGGCTATGATCTCGGCAAGCGCCAGATGGAGCAGACGATCGGCGAATTCTCCGACCAATTGGACTCGGCGGAGGCGGGTGTGTTCTATTATGCCGGTCACGGCATCGCGGTGGCGGGGCGCAACTTCATCGTGCCGGTCGATGCCAACCTGAGTGCACCCGCCAAGTTGAAATTCGAATCGATCTCGATCGACGATCTGGTCGAGCTGATGAAAGCCTCGACACCGGTCAATGTGCTGATCCTCGATGCCTGCCGCAACAATCCCTTCGGGCGTGGACCCGCCATCACTACGCGGGGCGCCACCGATGCAACATCTGGGCTTGCCGCCGCCAACTCCTATGCCGGTGCCTACACCGTCTATTCGGCTCAGGATGGCGCCGTGGCGCTCGATGGCGAGGGCCGCAATTCGCCTTTTGCCACGGCACTTCTGAAACACCTTGATACACCGGCCGCCACCATCGAAGTGGTGATGGGCCGGGTCAAGGCCGAGGTCGAAGAGATGACCAAGGGCTTCCAGTCGCCCGATGCCAAAGGCCTGTTGGTTCAACCCTTCAGCTTTCTGCCGGCCGAACAACTGGCGACACGCTCAGTTGCGGCTGAGCCATCGCCGGGTGACGCGGAGTCCAGGGCACTGGCCGACGTCACACGCTTTGTCACCGAGCGTTACCTCAAGCCCGAGCCCGACAACATCGAGGCACTGGCCATCGAAGTTTTCACTGACCCGGCGACCAGCTTTGGCGTCAAGCTTGGCCTCGCCGACATGGCGAAAGCCAAGGCGCAATGGTTCGCTCAATACGGCAAATGGCAATTGCAGATGATGCCCGGTTCGCTCAAGGCCAGCTTCTTTGATGCCGAAAGTGCGACAGTCAGTTTTAGCCTCGGCTATAAATACTGGCCAAAGCAGGAAGACGCGCCACCGCAGACCGGCATCACGCAAATCGTCCTCGGCCTGGTGCGCCAGGATGGCCGCTGGAAGATCGAGAGCGAAGCGGCGAATTAGTCCGGCCGGTTGGTGCTCAAGTTACTGTTCACTCCGCTGCGACTCTTGGCAAACCTGCCAGTGACTCATCCAGCGCCGATTGATCATACATGCGGTCCTCGAGCTTGCCTGCGTGGTAATCCATATAGGCCTGCATGTCGAAGTGGCCGTGGCCGCAGAGGCCGAAGAGGATGGTGGGCGAGGTGCTGTTCTTCTTGGCCTCCAGGGCGGCGTTGATCGCGCCGCGCACCGCGTGATTGGCCTCCGGGGCGGGCACGATGCCTTCGCAGCGGGCGAACTGCACGCCCGCCTCGAAACAGGCATTCTGCGTATAGGCCTCGGCCTCGATCAGCCCCAGTTCCTTCAAGTGACTGACCAGCGGCGCCATGCCGTGGTAGCGGAGGCCGCCGGCATGGAAACCGGGCGGCATGAACGTCGATCCCAGCGTATGCATCTTGACCAGCGGCGTCAGGTGCGAGGTATCGCCGAAATCATAGGCGTATTTGCCGCGCGTCAG